>CAYJHN010000031.1:0-12925 GCA_964369985.1 uncultured Desulfovibrionaceae bacterium
CCGACTTTGGTGCTATGATAGATGAGCTTAGAAAAGTTGAAGAAATTCAAATGAATTCTATGATCGACTGGCGTGGCGAATGGGAAGCGCGTGTTGAAGCTTTTGATGTAATCATATTAAAGATGCAAGAACTTGAAACAATTACAGAAGGTCTCACTAATATGAGTGAAATCATTCTCCCAACTGCGTCTTCAAGTAATGATACGGCTGTTTCTGCAACAGCTACTGACGAATCTCTCGAAGGTACTTTTAATATTGAAATTTTACAGCTTGCTTCAGCTGAAATATATTCTACAAAAAATACTATAAATAAAGTTAAAGATGCGGAAGGAAATTCTTATTTTCCGCCTTTAGGTACTAGTGGGCAAGTTTTTTCCTATACGCATGGCACTGGTGATGATGCAAAAACTGTAGAAATCACACTTGATGATACAATGACTATTGAAGATTTAGTTGAACGTATCAACAACGATTCTAATAATCCAGGCGTGAAAGCAAGTTTGATACCTTCTGGCGAGGGTTATCTTTTCCAATTACAAAGTTCTGAAACAGGACTTAAGAATGCTGTTGAAATAACAACAGATGTTGATGCTTTTGCTGGGGGATTTAATAATAAAGCTGCTCAGGATGCGCAATTTGTTCTTAATGGATTTGATGAACAGGTAATTACTTCATCAACAAATAAGGTAACTGATGTTGTTGAGGGTGTTACCCTAGATTTGAAAAATACAACTATTGGTTCAACAACGATAACAGTTGGTAGAGATACTACACAAATAGGCGAAAAAGTAACAGAATGGGTAGATGCAGTTAATGAAATGCGTTCACTTTTGCTAGAACTTACTGCTGTTGACACATCTGCTGAAAATGTTGACCCTACACTTACTGAAACTCAGCAGGACGCACAAATTGGTTCTATTTTAACAGGTAACTATGCTGTGCAGCTTTTTGAATCACGCATGGATTCAATAGTTTCTTCTGCAGCTTTTGGTATGGAAGGCGAAAAATATTCTTCTATGTCACAATTAGGTATTATGACAGAAGTAACAGAGGGTGATGCTAATTACGGTCTTTTAGTTATAGATAGTGAAAAACTTGCAGAGGCTATTGAAGACGATCCTTATGCTGTAGCAAACCTTTTAGCTGGTGATACTTATGATACTGAAAGTGAAAACTTTATCTATGCTGATAGTCTTGATACTGTTGAACCTGGAAAGTATGATGTTACATATGCAACTGATGCAGATGGTAAGGTTGACCCAGAAACAGTATTTATTAATGGTGTAAAAGCGACTACAGATCCTGATTTCCCAAATAGATACACAGTAGGCGATCCTAATAACGCGGCCTATGGTCTTTCTATTAAATTTACAGCAGGCACACTTGAACCTAACACAAGTTTTAATGAAGATTCAGTAAGCATTATTCAAGGCAAAGCACAGGAATTAACACAATTCTTTGCTGCTGAAGCAAAATATGTTGAAACTGGTGAAGATAATGGAGCAATCCCAATTGTTATGGAAAACTATAAGGATATTATAGATAACATAAACAAGAAAATTGAAGATGAAGTCGACAGAATAGATCTTTGGGAAGAAAGACAAAGAATTAGATATGCTAACCTTGATGCTTATATAGGTGTGCAACAAGCACTTATGACATCAAATGCAGAAGCATTAAACCAAGCAAATATATCAGGTCAGTAGAATCAGTTAATAAACTTAATCTTTAATAAAATAAAGATATTAAGGAAGAAATTATGGAACATGTTAGACAATCCTACCTAACAGCACAAGTAAGCACTGTAGGACAAGGCGATGTAGTTGTGCTTTTATTTGAAAAAGCAATTGTGTGTCTTACACAGGCAAAAGAAAAAATACAAGAAAAAAACTTTGCAGAAAAGGGTCTTTTAATTTCAAAAGCTATTGATATTATAAATCTTTTAGATGCTTCACTCAATATGGAAAAAGGCGGCACTATAGCTGAAAATTTACACAATCTCTACTTTTACTGCAATACACAACTTCTTCAAGCAAATATTAAGCTAGACTGTGATAAAATAGACGCTGTTATACATACTTTAAGTGAATTAAATGAAGCTTTTTCAGAAGCTGTAAAAGATCCAGCTGCACAAGCTGTAGCAGATGAAATTGGAAGAAAGCTTCAAAATTCAGGAACAGAGCAAAGAAGTATGACAACAGCACCATCGGCTGGTGCTGGTTCAAAGGCAGCAAAAAATGCCTATTCACAAGTGGCAAGATCTGCTGGTATTGAAGTTGAAAATACGGAAAATACTCAAGTAGAAAATCATACACAAGTAGCAGAAAAAACAAATACTACAGGATTAAATACTCTTGCATTTGCAACTGCACTTATGGCTAATCCTACTGAATCTTATGCTAAACCTACACAAGTAGCAAAAGCACAAGAACAAAAAATTCAAAATACAGCTCCTATGCAAAATGTTTTATTGCCACAAAATCCTCTTTTATCAAATGTTTCAGCAACAAGCAGTAGTCAAAGTGTTCAAAGTGCTCCTACAGCACAAAAAACTTTGCCTACTAATTCTAATCCATTGCTAAACAGCAATATTTACACTGCAAACACATTAAAAGTAGAAAATAAAACAGAAGAAAAAATAGTAGAAAATATTGCACAAAATACTAACAATAAGCTTGTAAACCCTTTAGCAAAAAAATACATGAAAGCAAGTTCAGCTGTGTAGAACTATAAGTTTGATAATAAACTATTTTCTACTTATGACTTAACCCTTTATATTAACAAGAATATGATGAAAGTTTTCTACATTGAAAAAAAACTTGAATTTTTTTTATGAGATAGCTTATTAAAAATTGAATGACTTAAAGCTTTTAGAAGCTTTTGATATGGGGGCGTGCCTGCACAAACCCATATTTTTTTTGCTCATTGAATAGAAGCTATCTTATTGACTAAAAATAAAGAAAGTATTACTCACTCAATTTCTTAACATTTGAATCTTTAGCACTCTCACTTGGGAGTGCTTTTGGTTTTTCTACCACTTCAACTTCGCCTATATCATACACATTTACTAGATTTTTCTTCTTTGTGCTAACTTGATATACTGTATATTTTTTTGAAAAAGCACTTTTTTTTGATATAACTTTTGGCATTATTGGTTTTGTTAAATCATTAATAATAAGATAATAGGAATTGAGAATTTTATTTTTATCAGTGTATTCTTCAAAATAAAGAAGAGTGTCTTTTTTCTTGTCGCTATCCCAATTTAAGCGTGCAATAATTTCTGCTTTATACTTATAGCCATTTTCGCTAAAAGAAAAGAAATTAGCACTTGTTTTTACATCTGTTCTTGAAACTTTTTGCTCAATATTAACAAAGCCTTTCTTTTCTGGTAGAGATTTTTTGCCAAATGTTTGCAAGAAGGAATAATCTAAATAAGTATAGATTTGTTTTGTTGTTTCTATATTTGCAAAGCTTAATTTATTTTCATACCAGCTTTTATTTGAATCCATGATATGTATTTCCTGTAAATAATCCGGCACATGGCTTGCAAATTCTTTAAATCGAACTTGATTATAGCTATCAACTTTATTAAAAACCTGCATTGATGAAGCACAGCCAGTAAGAAAGAGAAAAGATATTAATAAGAGAATTTTTTTCATGTTCACACCTGTAAAAAAAGCCAAAAATTCAATTTATGAAAATTTGGCCTTTATATTTGCTTTTATGCTAAAATTATTGCTGAACTGCTCTTTTTACAGCAACAGCACCTGTTCTTGCAATTTCTTTAATGCCAAAACGGGTAAGAAGGTTTAATATTGCGTCTAATTTATCGTAAGTTCCTGTTGCTTCAATGGTAAATTCATTAAGAGAAACATCAATAACCTTACAGCGGAAAATATCAACAATACGTAAAATTTCACTTCTCTTGCTTTCTTCTGCATTTACTTTTACAAGCATCATTTCTCTTTCAACACTTTTAAAGTCTTTGAAATCTATAACTTTAATAACGCTTATAACTTTTCTTAACTGCTTGATGATTTGTTCAACAATTTGTGCATCACCAGAAGTTGTAATAGTCATGTGCGAGACATTTTCTTCAAGAGTTGGGGCAACGTTGAGAGATTCAATGTTAAAACCTCTACCACTGAAAAGAGAAGTTACACGGGAAAGAACACCTGGTTCGTTTTCTACAAGAACGGAAAGCACTCTACGCATAGTTGACACCTTATTCCTTTGATTTATTTTCTTCTGCTGTTGAATTTTCAACTACTTTATTTTCTTCTGACTTTGCAACTTCTTCTACTTCGTTTTCTGCTTTTTCAAGAACTGTATCAAAACCAATTACAGTAGCATCATCATCAAGGCGAACTAAACGCACGCCCATTGTTGCACGCCCAGCGGAACGAATGTCGTCAACGCCTAAACGAATGATTTTATTTGTTGAAGTGAGTAGAATGAGTGAATGTTGATCAGAAACTGGCATACAACCGATAACAGCACCAGTTTTTGGTGAAACCTTAAAGTTGATAACACCAACACCACCACGAGATTGTACGCGGTATAAATCTACTCTTGTGCGTTTACCGTAACCAAGTGCAGAAACCGACATTATTTCAGTAGACTGATCATCTTCATTTAATATAAGGCAAGAAACAATCTTATCGCCTTTTCTTAAACTCATGCCCTTTACACCGCTTGCTGTTCTGCCAAGTGAGCGTATATCCTTACAAGAGAATCTTATTGACATACCCTTTGAAGTAGCAAGTACAATATGGTTTTCTTCTTGAATTTCACGTACAGTGATAAGTTCATCACCCTCTCTAAGACCAACTGCCATAAGGCCTATTCTTCTTGCTCTTGCGTAAAGAGCAGCTGAAGAACGCTTAATCATACCTTGTCTTGTTGCGAATAAGAAGTATTTATCTTCTGCAAATTCACGCACAGTTAAAGCTGTTGCGATAAATTCGTCTTTTTCCATTGGAAGAAGGTTAGCAATATGCGTACCTTTTGCAATGCGTGAACCTTCTGGCACTTTATGCACTTTTAATTGGAACATTCTACCAGTATTTGTGAAAAGTAATAAATGCTGATGATTTGTAGTAGTAATAAATTCTTGTACATAATCGTCATCAGAAGTATTTACGCCAGAAATACCTTTACCACCGCGTTTTTGCTGTTGGTAGGTAGATAAAAGCGTACGCTTAATATAGCCACGACGTGATAAAGTAATAACAACATCTTCATCAGGAAGTAAGTCTTCAATTTCAATATCAGTCAAGGCTTCACGAATAATTTCAGTTCTTCTTGGTGTTGCATATTCTTGCTTGATAGCAAGAGTTTCTTCACGCAATACATTTTTCAAAACTTCGTTATCGTCAAGAATTGAAAGAAGATATTTAATAAGTTCTTGTAATTCAGCGTATTCAGTTTCTAATTTTTCTCTTTCTAAGCCAGTTAATCTTTGTAGACGCATTGCTAAAATAGCTTTTGCTTGCACTTCTGAAAGATCGAATTTTGCAATAAGTCCATTACATGCTTCTTCAGGTGTTTGTGAAGCACGGATTAAAGCAACAATAGCATCGATATGATCTAGGGCAGTAAGAAGACCTTGAACAATATGTGCTCTTGCTTCTGCTTTGCCTAAGTCAAAACGTGTACGACGAATAACAACTTCACGTCTGTGCTCAACAAAGCACATAAGAGCTGATTTGAGGTTTAGAGTTTGTGGTTTATTATCTACCACAGCTACCATATTAATAGAGAAAGAAGACTCTAATGGTGTGAATTTATAAAGAGAATTGATAATTAAATCAGGAATTGTTCCACGTTTTAAATCAAGAACAATGCGTATACCCTTTCTGTCGGATTCATCACGCACGTCTGAAACGCCTTCAATTTTCTTTTCATTCACTAAGGCTGCAATTTTTTCTACAAGCGAAGATTTATTTAATGCATAAGGTATTTCACGAATAACAATAGAGTTCATACCCTTTTTGTTTGTTTCAATTTCAACCTTACCACGAATTTTTATTGAACCTCGTCCACGAGTGTAGGCATCAATAAGCCCTTGACCAACATAAGCTGTTGCCGCAGTTGGAAAGTCAGGCCCGTGCACTAAATCCATAAGATCTTCAAGTGAAGTATTTCTGTCTTCAATAAGAAGTAAGATAGCGTCGCAAAGTTCGCCTAAGTTGTGTGGCGGAATGTTGGTAGCCATACCAACAGCAATACCAGAAGTTCCGTTTAATAATAAGTTAGGCACTTTAGAAGGAAGTACAGCTGGTTCTTGTTCAGAACCGTCGTAGTTTGGTCTAAAGTCTACAGTTTCTTTATCTATATCTCCTAAAAATTCGCCTGCAAGCTTTGACATACGAACTTCTGTATAACGCATTGCAGCAGCGGAGTCGCCATCAAGCGAACCAAAGTTACCTTGGCCGTCTTCAAGCGGATCACGCATAGAAAAATCTTGAGCAAGTCTTACAAGAGCATCATAAACAGCAGTGTCACCATGTGGGTGGTATTTACCGATAACATCACCGACTACACGAGCAGATTTTTTATGTGCTCTGCCGGCATAGTTACCCATTTGATGCTGTGCAAATAAAATACGTCTGTGAACAGGCTTTAAACCGTCTCTTGCATCAGGAATAGCACGCCCAACAATAACGGAAAGCGAGTATTCAAGATAGGAGTCACGAAGTTCTTTTTCAATACTTACAAGCGGAAATTCTTCTTTGAGAATTTCAACTTCTTTTACTTCTGTATCTTTCATGTCTGACATGTATTACCTCAAGCTAAAAGCTTTTTCTTTGTCTACTGTATATCTAATTATATATCAAGGTCTTGCACTGTTAATGCATTTCTAATGATAAAGTTTCTACGAGCTTCAACTCTGTCGCCCATCAATTCTTCAAATGCATCAGAAGCTTCTTCTGCATCTTCAATATTAACACGTAAAAGCACGCGATTTTCAGGGTTCATGGTTGTTACCCAAAGTTGTTCTGGGTTCATTTCACCCAAACCTTTGTAACGTTGAATTTGATAGCCTCTACGAGCTTCAGCATAAGCTGTTTCACGTAAATCAAATATATCATTTATTTGAATTGCATTGTCTTTATTAAGTAGAGCCACATTTAACTCTTCGCCTACAGTTGCATTACATTCGCTATACACAACTTCTAAACCAGCCTTTGCAGAGCGGAATAAACGCGAAAGGAAGAATTCAAGTGGGATTCTTGTACGACGTCCGCTCTTGTCTTCAAACAAGAAGAATATTCTTTCATTGTCTTCACTCATTTCTTTTTCGATTTCAAGGCTATAGCCAGCTTCTTTAACTTTTTCAATTAAGGAAGTAGGAAGAGTGTCAGAAATAAGTTGATTTTCTTGAATAAATTCTTCACCAGTGTAGGAAAGTAAGGCTAAGAAAAGTTCACGTGGAATAGCTGAATTTTCAGCGTCTTTTACCTTTGCTCTTAATTCATCAATTCTGCGTAAGAGATTTTTGAAAATTTCGCTTTCAAGCACAGCTTCTGTTTGTGTGCGTAATTTTACATTTTCTTCTAAACGTGTGAGTAAAAATTCGTCTAATTCGCTGTCGTCTTTGAGGAATTTTTCCATTTTAGAATTGTGTATACGATAGAGAGGTGGTTGAGCTACGAATAAATGCCCACGAGTGATAAGCTCTCTATAATTTCTAAAGAAGAAAGTGAGTAAAAGCGTACGAATGTGTGCACCATCTACGTCAGCATCTGTCATGATGACGATTTTGTGGTAGCGTAATTTATTGTAATCTGTGTCTTCGTCGCCAATGCCAGCACCCATAGCAGTAATCATTGCTCTGATTTCTTTGTTTGCAAGCATTTTGTCAAAACGTGTACGTTCTGTATTCAAAATCTTACCACGCAATGGTAAAATAGCTTGAATACGTGGATCACGTCCTTGCTTTGCTGAACCGCCCGCAGAATCACCCTCAACAATAAACACTTCGGATTCGCTTGGATCTTTTGACTGACAGTCAGCAAGCTTACCTGGAAGTGAATTTTCTGTGAGTGCACCCTTTCTACGAACAAGTTCTCTTGCTCTTCTTGCTGCTTCTCTTGCGTGAGCTGCATCAAGGGCTTTGTCAATAATCATGCGTGCTTCTTTTGGATTTTCTTGGAAGTACACATCAAGAGCATTGTAAACAATAGCTGAAACAATACCTGTCATTTCGCTATTGCCAAGCTTAGTTTTTGTTTGGCCTTCAAATTGCGGCTGTGGAAGTTTTACAGACAATACAGCTGTAAGACCTTCACGAACGTCATCACCTGATAAAGCTCCGCCTTTGATTTTTTTGGTTAAGTCTGGCTGAGATTTAATATAGCCGTTTATAGCACGAGTTAAGGCTGTTTTAAAACCAGCTAAGTGCGTGCCGCCTTCTTTTGTGCGTATATTATTTGCAAAAGTTAATGTATTTTCTTGATAGCTTGCATTGTATTGTAAAGCAAATTCAATAGTGCAGTTTTGCTCAACACCTGAGCCCTCTACAATAGTATGTATAGGCATAGCAGATGTGTTTAAATCTTTAACAAATTGAACAATACCGCCCTCGGCTTTAAAAACATGCTTTTCGCCAGTGCGTTCGTCATGGCATTCTATTTCTAGGCCTTTATTAAGGTATGCCAATTCTTCAAAACGCTTGCGCAAAGTTTCGTATGAAAATTCAGATGTTTCAAAAATTGTATCGTCAGGGAGGAAGTGAACAGATGTACCGTGTGAATCAATAGGACCTAGTTCTTCTACGCCTGTTACTGGATTACCGCGTTCATAGCGTTGACGGTAACGTAAACCATTTCTACGAACAGTTACAATAAGCCAATCAGAAAGAGCGTTTACACAAGAAACACCCACACCATGAAGACCACCAGAAACCTTGTAGGCATCGTTGTCAAACTTACCACCGGCGTGCAATTTTGTCATAACAACTTGCACAGCAGGAACGCCTTCTTTTGGGTGCATATCAACAGGAATACCACGTCCGTTATCACGCACAGTGACAGAATTATCAACATGAAGGGTAACTTCTATGCGTGTGCAATAGCCAGCCATTGCTTCATCTATAGAGTTATCAACAACTTCATACACTAAGTGATGAAGACCACGCACATCAACAGAGCCGATATACATAGCAGGGCGCTTTCTTACAGCAGCAAGGCCTTCTAAGACGGTGATTGCTGAAGCGTCATAGGTATTTGTTGTGCTAGTGGAACTTTCAGTATACTTTGGAGTAAGACTATTTTGCTCGGACATTTCAACATCCTCTTTAAATTCAATTTAACTTGCAAAAAGTAACATATAATTAAATAAATGTGAAGTCTTATTTTTTGCTGATTTCCCTTGCTCTATCTTGTTGAAATATAAAATGTTTTTTTGTTTAGAAAGTGTTTTACTTTTTTGGCGAAAATGGTATATATTGAATGTCTAATGCCTTTTTGTGGAGTTTGGTATGAAAGCAGTAAGTGTTGTGGGTTTTAAAAACTCAGGTAAAACAGCTTTATGTGAAGCTCTTTTATCTATTTGGGAAAAGCAAGGTTTTTTTGCTGATTATCTCAAATATTCACATCATGTTTTTGACAAAGAAAAAACAGACACACAAAGAATGTTGCATGAAAAACGTAAGGTTTTTGGAATATGCGAAAGTGAAACAATTTGTGTAGAGCAAAAAAAAGCTACTTTGCTTGAAATACTGTCTAATGCTAAAAACTCTCTACTGCTTGTTGAGGGTGGAAAGAAAGAGCTTTTCTTGCCTAGGGTGGTTTGCCTTAGAAGTAAAGAAGAATTTGAAGAATTAAACAAGGGTTTGGCTCTTGCTACCTTTGGTTTTGATGACTTTACAAATACGGGCATTGTACCACATTATACTTTGAATAATGTTGAACATTTAGCAGAATTTTTGCTTAAAAATGCCTTTGTTTTGGGCGGCATTGACTGCAAGGCTTGTAAAAAAGAATCTTGCCATGCTTTAGCACAAGACATAGTGGCAAAAAAAGCAAAAGTAGAAGATTGCCTTGTGCTTGGTGAAAATAAATCTGTTTGCATTGAAATTGATGGCAAGCAAATTATGTTGAATCCATTTGTTGAAGGTATCATTAAAGAAACAATAAAGGGTATGCTCTCTACCTTAAAGGGTAGTTCTGAGGGCGATATAAGTATTAAAATTAAGGAATTGGATTAATATGCATTGTGATTTGAAAAATGTTGAAAATGGCGATAATCTCAAAGGTTTTTATCTTGTAAAATCTGTACAACAAGGCATGGCGTCAAACAACAAGCCTTTTTGGTCTTTAAAGCTTGGCGATGCTTCGGGGCAACTTGATTGTAAGATTTGGTCACCCTTAGCAGAGCAATTTAAAGAAATTACTACAGGTTCTTTTGCTTCAATCGAAGCAAAGGCACAGCTTTATAGAGATAATGTTCAGCTTACAATACAAGAGTTTAGAATACTTGAAGAAGACGAAGTTGAAGCACTTGATTTGAGCAATTATGTTGCAACAAGCCCTTATCCACGTCAGGATATGCTTGATGAACTTAATAAAATCATCAAAAAACATATTACTTATGCCTCTTGGAAAAAATTTGTAAAAATAGTAATGGCAGATGAGCTTGTTGAGCCATATTTTGATACAGCACCAGGTGCAAAAAGTGTGCACCATGCCTATTTAAACGGGCTTTTAGAACACACTTTGGGCGTATGTAAAAACTGTGTGTCTATTTGTGCAAATTATCCACAGCTCGACAAACAAGTCTTACTTGTTGCCGCACTTTTTCATGATGTGGGTAAAATTCAAGAACTTTCAGGTGCTTTAGCAACTGAATACACAAACAAAGGTAAGCTTGTAGGGCACATTTCGCTTGGCATGCAATTATTTGAAAAATATCTTGAAAAAGCAAAAATTGAAGAGCATTTAGCATTGCATTTCAAACATTTAATACTTTCGCATCATGGCGAACTTGAATTTGGTTCGCCAAAAACACCAGCAACAGCCGAAGCCTTTATCTTGCATTATGCTGATAATATAGACGCAAAGATTGCACAAATTTTCCATGCCCTTCCACTTGAAGACTTTGAAGCAAAAAAGGAAAATATTGTTTGGAGTCCTTGGAATACTTATTTAAATAGACAGCTTTGTCGTATTGTGCCAACACCAAGTAAAGAGCTTTCAAAAGCAGACTCTGATGAAGAGGGGAAAGAAGAGACAAAAGAAGAAAATCAAAACGAAGAAAAGTTTGAACAATATTCTTTAATATAAGGAAAAACTATGTTTATTGTTGTTGAAGGCATTGAGGGTTCTGGTAAAAGCTCTTTGATACATTTTCTTGAAAAAAAACTTCAAGAAAAAAAGAAAAATATTCTTGTGACCAGAGAACCTGGCGGTTCAAAATTAGGTGGAAAAATTCGTCCTTTGCTTTTGTCGCTCAAAGAAGAAAAACTTTCTACTAAAGCAGAGCTCTTGCTTTTTTTAGCAGATAGAGCAGAGCATATAGAAAAAATAGTTGAGCCAGCATTAAAAAACAATAAAGTTGTGCTTTGCGACAGATATATCTATTCTACCATGGCGTATCAAGGTTATGCAAGAGGACTTGATTTAAATTTTCTTGAAAAGTGTAATAATTTCGCTACGAATGGGCTTGTGCCTGATCTTGTTATCTTGCTTGATTTAGATGTTGAAACAGGGCTTAGTAGAGCAAGGGGGCGAAATATTGCCGAGGATTCAGATGAAGGCAAATTTGAAGCCGAAGAAAAAGACTTTCACGAAAAAGTGCGACAAGGTTTTTTAACCATGCTCAAGGGTAAAAATAAGAAAAATGTGAAAAAAGCCCTTATTATAGACGCAACAAAAAGCAAGGAAGAAATAGCTCAAAGCGTTTGGGAAATAGTAGAGAATTTGTTAGTATAAGATTTGAAGTTGAAAACTTATTTAGTGTAAATATTGATTTGGCTACACTCTAAAAAAAGAAAAAGGCATGGATTCTCACGTTACTACGCTCCTCAGAATGACTTAGGGTGAGAACTTTGCTCAAGTGTTAACCTTGAACACAGCTTCTGCCGTGCGTCATTCTGAGCGAGTTTTTTCTTAAAAAACGAAGCGTGAGAATCCATCTTTCTAAGATATTTTAAGCAAAAAAGTCTTAATTTTTACCTTTTTGCACTTCTCTTAGTATTCTATAGAAATAGCTGGCACTCTCAATTATCTCAATTAACATATAATTTTTCCCCTAAAAAAAAACTTGTGTTTTTAATCATTTTGTAGTAAAAAAAATAAGTTTTTGCACTGAACGATTTTTAACGCATGAGGGGAGAAAATGCCAAAGCGTAGTGATCTGAAAAAAATAATGGTAATAGGTTCGGGCCCAATTGTTATAGGCCAAGCTTGTGAGTTCGACTATTCGGGCACACAAGGTATTAAAGCTTTAAGAGAAGAAGGGTATGAAGTTGTTTTAGTCAACTCAAATCCTGCAACTATCATGACTGATCCACAACTTGCGGACAGAACATATATCGAGCCTATCGAACCAAATACGGTTGCGGCTATTTTGCGTAAAGAACGCCCTTGTGCTCTTTTACCAACTCTCGGCGGACAAACAGGTTTAAACACCGCTCTAGCACTTGCTAAATCAGGCGTACTTGAAGAGTTAGGTGTAGAGCTTATCGGTGCTAAGGCCGATGTTATCGAAAAAGCCGAATCTCGTGAACTTTTCCGTCAAGCAATGGATAAGATTGGATTAAAGGTTCCAGCATCGCATATTGCAAGAAATATGGACGATGTTCGCGACATCATTAAAGAATCCTCTTTCCCACTTATCATACGCCCTGCCTTTACACTTGGCGGTGCTGGTGGTGGTATTGCTTACAACCAAGAAGATTTAGAACAAATTGTTGCTGACG
>CAYJHN010000032.1:0-12585 GCA_964369985.1 uncultured Desulfovibrionaceae bacterium
AATTCGCCAATTTCGACAAGTTTAATATTTGCACTTATGCCAATTTTTCGTTTGAAATCTTCTTGTATCTGCAATTCAAGCGAATATCTATTTACATCTCGTTCAACTTCAACAAATAAAGTAAGTAAATCCTTACCATTAAGGTGGTCAATCATAACTTGGTATTCACTAGAAGCACCCTCAATGACTTTAAGCATTTCATCAATTTGGCTTGGAAATATATTAACACCCTTAACTTTCACCATATCGTCAGTTCTGCCAAGTATAATATCCATACGAGGATATGGACAGCCACAAGTACAATCACCTGGAATAATTCGAGAAAGATCGTGTGTACGGAATCGAATTAACGGAGCACCTTCTTTATGTAAGGTAGTGATAACAATTTCACCAATCTCACCATCTGGCAAAACTTCGCCAGTTTTTGGGTCAATTATTTCCACAAATATATAATCATCCCAGTAGTGTATACCATTTTCTTTATTACAGCTCATGCCAACACCAGGACCATACACTTCAGTTAATCCATATATATCATATATATCTGCACCAAGCTCTTTTGCAATTCGCCTACGCATTTTTTCGCCCCATCGTTCTGAACCAATCACAGCTTTTGTCAGATGAAGCTTTTCTCTAATACCTCTTTTCTCGATTTCTTCAGCAAGTAATAAGGCATAAGAAGAAGTTGCACAAAGCACAGTTGAACGCATATCTTGCATTATTTTCAATTGCTTATCAGTATTGCCTGGCCCCATTGGTATTGCCATAGCACCAAGTTTCTCAGCACCCGCTTGAAAACCAATGCCAGCAGTCCATAAGCCATAACCAGGAGTTATGTGAATGCGGTCTAAACTATTAATACCAGCAAGTTCGTAACAACGAGCAAACATAATAGCCCAATCTTCAACGTCTTTTGCTGTGTAAGGAATAATAACAGGTGTGCCTGTTGTGCCTGAAGAGGAGTGGATTCTTACAATTTTTTCATCTGGCACAGCTTGTAAACCATCTGGGTAAGCCTCTCTCAAATCCCCCTTCCAAATAAAAGGCAATTTTTCAAAATCTTCTGGATTTTGAATAGCTTCAATATCTATATCTTTATAGACATTTTGGTAAAAAGGCAGATTTTTGCTTAGATTTACTATTTGCGACTTGATTAAATCAAATTGCTCTTGTGACATCTTCATGTAATTATCCTTATATTCTAATATAGTAGAACACTAAATAAGTTTTGCACCTTCGTTTAGTGCTTTAATATTCAAATCAATAAATTGCGTTTTTACACGCTGCTTGATAGCTTCTTCCATTTGTTCTAAAGTAAAACCAAGCTTACCAGAAGCAATGCCTGCACCAAGTAGAATTGTGTTTAATACCTTAGCTGAACCGCATTTTTCACAAAGTTCTTCGCCATCAACTATGATTAGATTTTTGACATTTTGCTTTAGATATTCAAGCATTTCGCTGCCATCGTAAGAAGAATTAGACAATGTTGCTGTAACTGGCTTAACTGCTTTTTTGCTCACAACCAATATGCCCTCTTTGGCAAGATATGGCAAAGCTCTCACTGCTTCTGCGGGCTCAAAAGCCAATAAAACATGTGCAGTGCCATGTGCTATCATTGGTGAGTGTACTTCCTGCTTTTCGTCTTGGCCAATGCGAACATGACTCACCACCGAACCACCTCTTTGTGCCATGCCAATGGTTTCACTTGCTCTTGCAACCTTGCCTTGCAATAAAGCACAGTCAGCTATCAGTTTTGACGCAAGAATAGTGCCTTGTCCACCAACGCCACAAAGCAAACAGTTTTTTATATTATCATTGATATTTTGCATACTTACACCTTTATCGCGCCCACTGGGCAAACTTGATTACAAAGAGTACAGCCATAACATAAAGAAGATTCAATTTCTACCTTGCCATTATTGAGAACAATAGCAGGACAGCCTAATTCTTTGATACATTTTCTGCAATCTATGCATTTCTCTTCTTCAACAAATGAAAGTTTTGCTGGTTTTGTGATTGCAATACAAGGAGATTTGAAGATAACAGCAGTCACACCTTCAATTTCAGCCGCTTCTTTTACTGCCTTTATTGATGCTTTTAAATCTAGTGGATCAATAGTTTGCACGCTTTTCACACCAATTGCAGTCAAGATTGGTTCTATAGCAATTTTTGCAACAACTTCGCCCATCATTGTCTTACCTGTTCCAGGGTGTGGCTGATGTCCTGTCATTGCAGTAGTGGAGTTGTCAAGAATGATAAGTACTATATTTGATTGATTATATACAGCATTTACTACTCCTGTTATGCCAGCAGCAAAGAAAGTAGAATCGCCAATAAAGGCAAAATTCTTGCTGTCAGGATTAGCATGTTCAAGCCCTTGAGCTATAGTTATACCCGCGCCCATACAAAGGCAAGTATCTGTCATATCAAGAGGTTTTGCATTTCCTAATGTATAACAACCAATATCGCCACAGAAGTTTGCTTTCTGCCCTTTCATAGCAAGTTTCACAGCATAAAAAGATGCTCTATGCGGACAGCCAGCACAAAGTACAGGCGGTCGAATTGGCAAATCAGGTGCTTTTGCAAGCTCTTCGTTCACACATTCTTTGTTGAATTGTGTAGCAAGCACTTTTTTCACATATTCTACACTGTTTTCGCCAGCATTTTGCACATCAAGCGTCAATTTACCGCGAATTTCTACTGAAATATTTCTCTCTGCACATAAAAGTAAGAGTTCTTTTTCAATTACAGGATCAAGTTCTTCAACACAAATAACTTTTTCAAGACCTTGTAAAAACTCTTCTGCCATTTTCTTAGGAAATGGAAAAGGCGTTGCTACTTTAAATAATTTATATTCATCTTCTTTAAAATTCATTGAAGAAATATTTTCTTTTACATATTGATAATTAATACCGCCAGTTGCAATACCAATCTTACCCTTACCTTCTATTTTATTAAATCTATAGCTAGAAAATTCTTCGCCAATGCGTGGATTTCTTTCTTCTATTTTCAAATGATTCATATAAGAAGAACGTGGGAAAATTACCCAACGCATTGTGTCTTTCACAAAACCGTCAGGCTGTTTTCTTTGTTCAAATTCTTCCACATCAATAGTTGCACTACCATGACAAATACGCGTAGTAGGCCTAAAAAGCACTGGTGTAGAATATTTTTCAGAAAGTTCAAATGCGTCTTCCATCATAAAATAGGCTTCTTCAGGTGAAGAAGGATCAAAAATAGGAAGTTTAGAAAAAGCAGCAAAAGTTCTGGTATCTTGTTCGGTTTGCGATGAAATAGGGCCAGGATCATCAGCTGATAAAACAACCATTCCACCCTTTACCCCAACATAAGCAAGGCTCATCAAAGGATCAGCAGCAACATTTAAACCCACTTGCTTCATAGTAACAAGCGTTCTTGCACCAGAATAAGCAGCTCCAGCTCCAACCTCTAAACCAGCCTTCTCATTTACAGACCACTCAACATAAATATCACCTTTATTATGTTTTGCAATATTTTCAAGTATTTCTGTTGAAGGTGTTCCCGGATAGCCAGATACGGATTGAACACCAGCCCTGATAGCACCAAGTGCAATGGCTTCATTCCCCATCATAAATTTTTTCATACGCAAAATCTCCATTACCATAAAATATACGCAGTTCCAAATTGCATTCATATTTTTTACAATAGAGAGACAAGAAAAACAAGTAAATAAAAAGCGATATAAATTTTAATATAATTTTAGCTCATTATTTCTTTTGCGTTTTTTAGAACTCTATAGTAAGGTATCTTACAATAAAAATTTTATTAAAAGAGAAAATTATATGAAAAATAGCGGACTTATAGCCATAGCACTTAGTGTATTTCTAGGTTTTACATCACTTGGATATTTCTTCAATAAAGCCTTAGTAGATACAAAATCTATGGAGCGAACAGTTGTTGTAAAAGGACTTGCCGAGCAAAGCGTCATGGCAAATAAAGTATCATGGCCTATTCAATTTAGAGTTTCAGCAAATAGCCTTGAAGAACTCTCAGATAAAAACAGCATTTATAGAGAAAGAATCAAAAAATTCCTCCTTGATAACGGCATAGCAGAAAATGAAATCATAGTAACACAACCCTCTATTGAAGATAGAAATCTCTATGCATCTGAATCAAATGCACCTACATTTGCCTATTCTTCCACTAATCGTGTTACTGTAAGCTCAGATAAAGTAGAACTTGTTTCAAAACTTACCTTTGCTATATCAAGCCTACTTAAAGAAAATGTGCCCCTCAGCGGTTCAGATGGATATTCAAATAACGTGCAATATTCATTTACAAAACTCAATGACCTAAAACCTAGCATGATAGAAAATGCCACAAAAAATGCAAGAGAAGTTGCAGAAAAATTTGCAAAAGATTCTAATTCCTATCTTGGAAAAATCAAGAGAGCAAATCAAGGACAATTCTCTATCACAACACAAGATTCATTCAGCCCACAAATCAAAACCGTACGAGTTGTAAGCACAGTTGAATATTACTTGGTTGATTAGTTCATAAAAAAATAAAAAGAAAAAAGGCAATAGATATTAATCGTATTGCCTTTTTACTTTTAATGCTATTAGCTTGTTAATATTAATAAAATTTTGGATTTACATGCACCATAATATGTTTAATATTTTCAAACTTTGCCTCTAAACTATCATGCACATTTTCAGCAATTTCATGCGAAAGATATGTAGGTATATTTGCATCTACAGATATTTCAACATCAATATATACTTTATTTGAAAAAATTCTGCTCTTAAAACTATCAATACCCTTGACCTCAGCTTGTAACAAAATATGTTCGCGTATCTCATTGGCACTATCTTCATCAATAGCCTTATCTGTCATCTTCTCAAGTGCTGATTGCAATATTTCATAAGAAACCTTCACAATAAATAAACAAATAACAACTGACGCTAATGGATCAAGTATAGGATAACCTAACATAGCACCCAAAATACCAATAAAGGCTCCTACAGAAGATAAGGCATCAGATCTGTGGTGCCACGCATCTGCAAGTAAAATATCTGAAGCCATCTTCTTTGCACTTATATAAGTATACCAATACATTCCTTCCTTTATCACTATAGATAAGAGTGCAGAATATAAAGCAAAACTTGTTGGTAATGCAGCCTGTAAATACTCTTCATGCCAAATATTCATAAGTCCACTATAACCAATGCCAAGCCCAGCAAATAAAAGCATACAAGCTAAAAATACAGCCGCTACACTTTCAAATTTTTCATGCCCATATTGATGATCATCATCAATAGCCTTGTTGCCTATCTTCACACCAATAATTACCACAAAGGACGAAAGCACGTCTGATAAAGAGTGCACAGCATCAGAAATCATCGCTGATGAATTACCATACAAACCAGCTAAAAACTTCACGCCAGCAAGTAAAGTATTTGCAATTATTGTAACTGCTGTTACCTCTATAGCTTTTTTTTCATAAATATCGTTAGTCATTGCTAACCTCATAATATAATAGAATTTTTTTATTTTGTTTTTTATCTTTAACTCCACTCTCGCATGAGAAAAGAAGTTAGTCAACCGTAACAAGGAACTATTTTATTATTATTTTTTTATGTGACCTTAATGTTACATATATGTGATTTTTTGCTTTCTTTTATTTCTTATTTTTTTGCCTTCGGCGACCAAAGGAGCTAAGCCCCTTTGGTCGCCGAAGGCAAAAAAAAGAAAAGAATAAAAAAAATTCAACCTTATATATAAAGCTGAATTTTCTTTACTCATCTACAAATAATATTTTACCTAAAATATATTTACCTATCCAAAATATTTTTTTATTTTATTGTGTAGGGTTGCTCTTGTGATACCTAATCGTCTTGCGGTTTCGCTTTTATTGTCATTGGTTTCGAGTAATGTTTTTGAAATGAGGTCTTTTTCCATATTATCGAGTGAAGAGAATGAACTATTGTCTACTTCGCTAGCTTCGGTTTGCTCGATGAATTGCTGAATTGTGAGCGGGAGTGATTTTAATTGTAAAACATCACCTGGATTTAGGATAACAGCTCTTTCTATGGCATTTTCTAATTCACGCACATTACCTTTCCATGGATATTTTAGAAGTGCGTGCATGCTTTGAGCTGTAAAGCCGTTAATTTGCTTTCTATTAGCCTTGCTATATTTTTCTAAAAAGAGTTCAGCTAGATATGGAATATCTTCTAATCTTTCGCGTAATGGAGCCATATGCAAAGCTATTACATTGAGACGATAATAAAGATCTTCACGAAATTTATTTTGCTTAACTTCTTCTAGTAGATTTCTGTTAGTTGCTGCAATGACACGCACATCGGTTTTCACTATTTTATCAAAACCTAATTTTTGAATTTCACCTTCTTGCAAAAATCTTAATAATTTAGCTTGTAATGCAAGAGGCATTTCTCCTATTTCGTCTAAGAAAACAGTACCTTTATCAGCTTGCAGAAATCTGCCATCTCTAGATTTATCTGCACCTGTGAAAGCGCCTTTTTCATGCCCAAATAGCTCTGATTCAAGCAAATTTTCTGGCAAAGCTGCACAGTTTACAGTAATAAAGGGCATATCTTTTCTAAGGCTATGCTCCTGCACTTTTTTGGCAACTACTTCTTTACCTGTGCCAGATTCACCTGTGATAAGTATATTTGCATCACTAGGAGCGACAATAGCTATCATATCGCAAAGCTCTTTTGTTGACGCACTTTTTCCAAGTTCTAAAGTATTTTTCTGACTGGCTTCTTTGTTTTTGCTTTGACTTTGTATGAGTTTATTGAGAGCAAAGCGTAAAACATCAAAATCTAGTGGTTTTGTGAGGTAGTCAGCTGCACCAAATTGTAGTGCTTGCATGGCTTTATCTTCGCTAGACCATGCTGTCATGATGATAACAGGTATGGCTGGATTGTAGATATGTATTTGCTCTAGCATGGTTATCCCATCTACTTCTGCCATTCGCACATCGCTGAGCACAAGGTCATAGGATTGTTCTTTCACCATTTCTATTGCGACTTTTCCGTCGTTTGCTTCGGCTATATTATAACCCCACCCGCTGATGAGGGTTGCTAACATGGTGCGGTGGCTGGTATCGTCGTCTACTATGAGAACAGTTGGCATGTATTATTCCTTATTGATTTGTACTTTGTTCGAATTTTGATTTTCGCCACGGTTTTTCTTCGTTTTTTGCTAACCTTACGATATTTTGTCTATGTGTCCAATATATGACTAAGAATATAGCAAAAGCAAGAGGTATATAGGTAAAGTAACCGAAAAGTATACAGAAAATTGGCAATACAAGTGCCATTGTAAGAGCACCTAATGAAACATAGCCAGAGCGTAATATAACAAGTATGCAAATAAGAGCTGAGGCAAGAAGTGGAAGAAAAACAAGAGGTAAGAGCGAACCTACTAAGGTAGCTACCCCTTTTCCACCTTCAAAGTTGAGAAAGAAAGATTTTAAATGCCCAAATATAGCAGTAAAGGCGATAGCAGAAAGCATGTATGGACTTTCAAGATAGTAAGTAGCTGCTAGCACAGGAAGAAATCCTTTTGAAATATCACCTATAAGGGTTATTACGCCGTATTTGAAACCGCATAATCTTGCAACATTTGTTGAACCTGGGTTATTAGAACCTGCTGTTCTTGGGTCGATATTTTTTGCAAGTTTAGCAACTATAACTCCTGATGGTATCGAGCCAGCAAGATAGGCAATAATGAGAAATAAAGGAAAAATATAGGATTCCATAATGGATACCGCCTTATTTTTTATTGTTTTATGAATATAGAACTTAGTTATAAAATAATCAAGTTTATCTTTGAGTTAGCTTAAAATCAAAGTGCATATAAATACATGCCTAGGCGTGGGAGTAAGAAATAATGGGCAAATAACATAACAAGGAGCAATGCAAAAACAAGTAAGAAGAGGAGTTTTTGCGGATGCACACGTGAGAAAACAAAGAGAAAGAGAGCAAGAGAGGTGAAGAAGAGTGCGAGCATAGAAAGATGCGGCACTTTTGTAAGCACCTCAAGCAAAGCAGTTGGAATAATGGATATTATTTGCGGATAGATATTTTGCACTTGCGGCAACATAAATATAGTAACAAACAAGGCAGCAAGCAAAAGGAAGAAAATAGCAATAAATATGAAGAAATATCTTTGTAATGAAGATGAAGTATGTGTGAATATTCTTGCCATAAATATTGAAAATAATGGAATAACAACTAACACTTGCCCAAAAGTAGAATTTGGTAAGGCAAAAGAAAGAATAAAGAAAATAACAATAACTAAAAGCATGAAAAGCGATGATGAAGTTTTTATACTTGCTTTATAAAGCATTTTTTCTAATTGAATCTTGCTTAAAAGCTTTGCTTCTGTATTTTTTTCATCTGTAGTTGAATTTTGTGGTGGAATATTTTCTGCATTTTTTTCGTGTATAGCTAATGAAGATGCAATGGCAAGTTCCTGTAATTCTTCTTCTGTGAGAAGAGAATTTTTAATACTATGCATAGTTTTTGCAGTAATTAAATGGTATTTCTTTCTTGTTTTAAAGATATTTTTTAATAAAGATTCTTTGTAATTTGCAAAGAAGGGAATAAAGAGAAAGGGAAAGAGTAAAAGAAGTAGAAAGAAATATTCTTTTTTCAAATTAAACCAAGAAGTTAATGAATGATTTAAAAAGGAATTCTTGTATAACAACATAGCATAAGCACCATCTTCGTGATAGTAGAGGTACATATAGTATGAACCAAGTAAAACAAAGAATAAAGTGAAAGGCACTAAGGCGTCATTCTTGAAAAGTCTTTTTATATCAAGCCTAAAGAAGGTAAAAAATATACCTATTGCAAGTGGCAAGAAGAAAGCAAGTGAACCATTTGTAAAAAGAGCAAGTGCCATGAAGATAAAGGCAAAAAAGAGTGAAATAAAAGCACTTTGCTTGAGCCATGCTTTAAAGAAGAAAAGCAATGAAAAGTTGACTAAGGCAGCAAAAAGAAAGTCAAATTGCACTAATTGGGCAAAGGCAAGAACTATTATTGTGCCATAATTAATACAAAGTGCAGCTATGAATTCTTTTTTGTGCTTTTAAAAGTGACTGCAAGACATAAAGTAGAAAAAATGAATAAAGTAAATGAAATAGCTAAAGAAATAAAATAGATATTCACAGGAAAAGAAAATGCGTCAAGAGCAAGCATGGATTGCACATAAGACAAGCCTGCAAGCAAAAGCATAGGCAAAACATAGACTTTTGAATAAAGCCCCTCACCAAAAGCAGGCACTAAGTACTGCCCGCTTTCTTGCATATAGGCAAGTACTGAATTATATTCAGCTTCTATTGGAAAAAGAGCTCTTTGTGCTGTAAGCATTGGGAAAAGCATAATTGCAAGAAAAATAAAGAGCAGTAAAAAAGAAAAGAAAGAATTCAATGGCTTACTTTCTCTTGCTAAAGAATTTTCACTATTTTTTGAATAGATGACTTCTTGATTTGGAATGCTATTTCCTAATGTATTTTCTTCATTCCCCTCCACTGTAGAAAGCTCAGCCGAAGTAGCAAGTTTGCTTGCAACTTGGCTTTTATCTATACTAATTACTTCATTTAGAGAAGCATCTCCTAGATTTTCTGGATTAAGAGAATCCTCTTTTAATCCAGTGGATATTTCACTAATAATTTCCTTGTTAAGATTTTCATTTTCTTCAATATCATTTGTAGCAGAAGAAGGATTTTTGGAAATATCGTTATTGTCTTCAGTATGTTTCATACTTTCTTCAGCTATAACTTCCTCTGTTTTCTTTATTTCCTTCGTATTATTTATATCATTCATATCCGCCACGCTTTTCCAAATATTTTATTCGTTTATCATTAAATTTTGCTCAACAGCCAAGAGCAATTCTTCTTGTGATGCAGTTGCAGAGCCAATTTTTCCCACAACAATGCCAGCAGCAAAGTTTGCAAGCACAGAAGCATCAAGCAAGTCAATCCCTACAGAAAGAGCAAGGGCTATAGTTGCAATAACCGTGTCACCAGCACCTGTCACATCAAAAACCTGCTGTGCTGTTGTTGGAATATGCCAAATTTCATCTTTATTTTCATTTTTTGAAAATAAGGCCATTCCCTGCGGTCCAAGAGTTGTAAGTATATTTTCAAGTTGTAATTCTTGTTTTAAGCTATGGCCAGCTTCTTTCACTTCTTCAAGTGTACCCACTTTTTTATGTGAAAGTTCAAAGGTTTCCTTTTGATTTGGCGTAAGCAAGAAAAGGTTTTTATACAATTCTTTATTTTCAGGTTTTGGATCAGCAAGAATTTTTAATGCATTGCCCTTTTCGTTTTTAAAAGCTCTTAAATAATCCATAAGTTCTTGAGTAATCAAACCTTTTGCATAATCTGATATAACTACAACATCAAATTTCTTTAATTCATTTTCTAATAAAAGAGTAAATTCTTCTCTTCTATTTTTTTCTAAGGCATGGCTTGTTTCTCTATCCATGCGTAGCATTTGTTGTCCACGAGCAAGAACTCTTGTCTTAATAGTTGTATTTCTATTTTCAAGAGCAAGAAAATGTGAAGCAATTTTTTCATCTGCAAAAAGCTTTTTCATGCGTTTTGCTTCGTCATCAATGCCTGTCACACCAAAAATTGATACTGAGCCGCCTAAAGCAACAATTGAACGTGCCACATTGCCAGCACCGCCAAGCATTTCCTTGCTTTGTTCGATTTTTACTATTGGTATTGGAGCTTCGGGTGAAATTCTAGTTGAATCACCAATTAAATAAGTATCTAACATCAAGTCGCCAATAATAAGCACCTTGCCTGCATTAAACTTTTCAACGCAATTTTTATAAAAAATTACGCTGCTATTATTTCTTTCTACTTTTTGCATGTGAGTCCTTAAGCTCTGTTTCTCTTATGTACAAATATGCAGAATAACTTAATAAAAGCTATCCTGCATATGTTTTTATACTAATATATTCATTAATCAATCAAGGAAAGAATGTAGTTTGAGTAAGAAGTTGCTTGTGAAACTGTGCCTAATTTCTTAAGCTGAGCTGCATCAATATAACCCATTTTATACGCTACTTCTTCTATACAAGCAATCTTCAATCCTTGTCTTGTTTCTACTGATTGCACAAAGGTATTTGCAGCTATGTAGGATTCTGCATCAGAAATATCAAGCCACGCTGTTCCACGTCCTAATACTTCAACCATAAGTCTGCCATTTTCAAGATAAAGTTTGTTTAGATCAGTAATTTCAAGTTCATTTCTTTTTGATGGTTTTAGCTTAGAAATATATTCTAACACATTGTCATCATAGAAATACATACCAGTTACGGCATAATTAGTTTTTGGATGAGTTGGTTTTTCTTCTAAGGAGATAACACGTCTGTTGCTATCAAAGTCAACAACACCAAAACGCTGTGGATTAGCAACGTGATAACCAAAAACAGTTGCCCAACCATGTCTTTTCATTGAAGCATTTAAAATTTTACCCATGCCTTGCCCAAAGAAGATATTATCACCAAGCAAGAGGCAAACATTGCTGCCTTCGATAAAGTTTTTTGCACATGAAAGTGCGTGTGCAATACCCTTTGGCTCTTCTTGCACAATAAATTCAAACTTACAACCAAGCTGCGAACCATCACCAAGCAAGAGTTTAAAAGCCTCTAAATCTCGCGGTGAAGTAACTATAGCAATTTCCCTCAGCCCAGAAAGCATCATTATAGATAAAGGATAATAAATAAGAGGTTTGTCATAAATTGGGAGTAATTGCTTATTGATTGCTTTTGTAATTGGAGCAAATCGAGACCCTAAGCCACCGGCAACAATAACACCTTTCCAATTTGTATTCATAAGTCCACCTTTTATATTTGAAGTATTCAAATACTACACGATTTTCAAAAAAAAGTAAAAGTATTTTTTATTTGATTAAAATCAAACAATAGAGATAAAATTCAAACAATTAGATAAAAGCTGAACACTACAAAAGTATGTGTTTTATAAGTTAATTATCTTTATCATATTTTATGCAAAACTTAAGAGTTGACTAAAATCAAGAATAGCTTTATTGATTAGAACTAATCAAGTTAAACATAAAGTCGGAGTTATTTTCGTGAGTCAAAAAGAAGCTGCAGCACCAAAACCAATCAAACTTGCCTCAAAGTCAGAGCATGTAAGTTATTTTCAACCTATGCTACAAAGTTTAGCAAAAAACAATGAATTAAACGAAGTTATAAAGAACTGCGTAAGCAAATCTTGCGATCTTCTTGATTCAGGTGTTGCTCTTTTCCCTAACGATTTTCGCAAAAAAGACTACACAGCAACAGTAAGAGCAGAGTTTGAAGCTTTATCAGCTGATGAACTTATTGATATTGATGAATCTTTTGCTTTAGCTGGACGTATTATTAGCAACCGTTCTTTTGGTAAGGTAACCTTCTTTACTATTCAAGATAAAACAGGCAAATTACAATGTTATGCTGAAAAAGAAAAATTAGGTGCTGAAGATTATTCAAGCTTTAAAAAATTTGATATAGGTGATATTGTTGGCGTTGAAGGTAGCCTTTTTAGAACAAAGA
>CAYJHN010000032.1:12595-12883 GCA_964369985.1 uncultured Desulfovibrionaceae bacterium
CTGGCGAACTTACTTTGTCATGCACTACGGTAAAATTACTTACTAAATCTTTCAGACCTTTACCTGAAAAGCATTCTGGTCTTACCGACACCGAAACTCGCTATCGTCAGCGTTATGTTGATTTAATCGTTAATTCCAAAACTCGTGATATCTTCCGCAAACGCTCTAAGGTTGTACGCGAATTTAGACGCTTTATGGAAAACAAAGGCTTTATTGAAGTTGAAACTCCAATGCTGCAATCACTTGCTGGCGGTGCAACTGCAAGACCATTTGAAACGCATCACAATG
>CAYJHN010000033.1:0-7874 GCA_964369985.1 uncultured Desulfovibrionaceae bacterium
CCATTTTTAAAGCGGAAAAGTATTTATGAGCGTAGCTCATATAACTTTTCCGCAAGCAAAAAAATAATATTCTTTAGCAAAGGCCTTACAGGCAAAAGCGTGTAATGTAAGGGTTTCCAAAGGGGCTTAGCTCCTTTGGTCGCCGAAGGCAAAAAAATATAGTATGCCTCTTCTTTAGCAAAGGCCTTACAGGCAAAAGCGTGTAATGTAAGGGTTTCCAAAGGGGCTTAGCTCCTTTGGTCGCCGAAGGCAAAAAAGTCTAACATGCTTACAACTAGAAATATGTCATTGATATTTTTTTCAATTCTTCTATGCTCTCAAGCACAGCGTATTTTTCTAAGTCAGTAGTAGCAATCAATTCATCGATAACAGCTTGAATTTCATTTTCTTCCATGCCGTGAATCATGGTAAAAAGAGTGTAGGGCCAATCTGCTTTATTTGGTGTTGGCCTGTGATAGCAATGTGAAATATTTTTATTTTTTGCGGCTATTTCGCCACATTGGTCAATAAGGCTATCGTCAATTTCCCAAGCAACCATTGCGTTGAATTTATAGCCTACTCTTTGATGCTTAATGCTTGCACCAAATCTGCGTATCACACCAGAATCTTTAAGAGATTGTAAAAAAATGATAACTTCTTCTTCTGTAGTGCCTACTTCTTTTGCTATGTCGGCATAAGGGGTGAGGGTAGAAGGCAAGTTTGATTGAACTATATGTAGAATTTTTTCTTGAACTTGTGTAAATTGCATATGTATTTTCCTAACCTGTGGATTGAATTTTTCTCACTAAAAGCTTATCGCCTGAAAAAAGCGGTAAGTCTGGCGTGAGAAGGGTTTCATTGCGCACAACTATGGCTGTGCATAATTTTATTCCTAGATAATCAAAAAGCCTTTTTACTGTGCGTGCTTTATGACGTGGAATTTCCAGTATTTTTTCCTCTGGCTGTAAGTGCACAATAATTGGCTCAGCTGGTTCGTAAGTTCTTTCTTCTTTTGTGTTTTCTTGCATAATATACCTTAATTATAACATGTGCCTAATAAAGCCGCGTTCTACTAAACGTTTAGAATACCATGCTTTATCGCTGATTAAAAGTTTCATTTTATGTATATGTGCGCTAATGCTCACAATATCATCGTGTGCTAATTCTATATTTTCTTGCCCATCAAGCGTAAGTATTGTTTGATCATTGATTTCAGGAGTACAGATTGTAATTGTTGAAGAAGATGAAACAACGCAAGGCGGTAATGAAGAGGCAAAGGGGCAAATTGGTGTGATAATAGTTGCTTGCAAACCTGGTAAGGCAAGAGGTCCGTGTGCAGAAAGAGCATAGCCTGTTGCTCCAAGTGGGCTTGAAACAATAAGGCCATCACAGCGCAAGGTGCTTAGATGGTTTTGATCAACTGAAATGCTAAGTGAAATAGCACGTGCAATATTTCTTCGCGAAACAACGGCATCATTAATCGCGTAAGATCTGTACTTTACATTTCCTTTATTTATTACATCACATTGCAAAATATTATGTTCTTCAATAAAGAGTGCTTCTTCCTTAGATATAGAATTATCTATGAATTCAAGGTCATTAGGATAAAGTATCTTTAATGAAACAAGAAATCTTCTTAGCCATAATTCAGACTGATTTGGGTTGGCTTCCATTAAAAAGCCTATACGTCCCATATTAAAGCCAAAAAGTGGAATAGCTAAAGAGTGTAGAGCTCTTGCAGTGGCAAGCATGGTTCCATCGCCACCAAAAACAAGTACTGCCTTTGAGATAAGTGCTTGCCTTTCTATTTCTTCTTTCTTTGTATGTGAAGACATGAGAAAACAATTAATTCCAAAAGTAGCAAAAAAATCAATAGCTAAAGATGTTATTGCATTTGCTTCGTTGTGATCTGGTTTGTAAACACAGAGTATATTGAAAGAATTATTGCTTGTTTTCATGCTAAAAATATTGCATATATTTGTTGAAAAGGCAATGAAGAAATTCTATAATTAAAGAAGTGTGTTACTTATAAATACTTCATCTTGATTATGCCATTCTATATTTTTAGAAGAAATATTTAATAGATCAAAAAACTCTTTGTCTTTTTTTAGTTTTATAAAACCTTTGGCAGAAAGTGGAAAATGCCAAATAAAGTTATTTTGAGTTTTTTGCGTGATATTTTTGGATCTTGCAAGCTCTTTTAAGAGAATTTGTAAGGCTTTTTCTTGTGCTAATTGTCCTAAGTGAGGGTGAGAAATACCTGCGATAATTTTTGTATAAAACTCTTCTTCATAGGCTACGCCAATGCGTATAACAGAAATATGTGCTTGCCAAGCCATGTAAAGTGCTTGTGAAAGAAGATTTAATGTTGTTTCAAAGCTCCAAACTCTATGCTCATTTCTTGCATATTGCTGTGCTAATAGTGTGTTTTCAACAACAAGACAAGGATAAAAGCGCATAAAATCAGGTTGCAAGGAAATGCTTGTTTCAATGTCTTTTAAAAAATCTTCTTCTTCTTGTTTTGGAATATTTGGCATAAGCTGAATCACAAGATTAAAATCTTTTTTTACAGCCTTACAGGCTTGTATGGCAATGTTAGAGTCGTAAGCCCTGTTACATGCTAAAAGTGAAGTATTGTTGAAAGTTTGTATACCAAGTTCTATAGTGTCTATACCAAATTTCTTCATTAATTCAAGCTTTTGCTCAGAACAGCAATCAGGTCTAGTTGAACATCTTGCATGGCTTATTAAAGATTGTTTCTTCATTTTTTTTATAAATTCTAAACAAAGCATAAATTCTTTTTCTGGCAAAGCAGAAAAAGTTCCACCATAAAAAGCAATTTCTTTTGAATCGTAGGCTTTATCAGGATTAATTTCTTGCTGTTTTTCTTCGTAAGTTTTTGCTTCTATTAATTTTCTTTCTAAATCTTCGATTTGTCTTAGAAGAGAAGAAAAAGATTTTTCTGTTGCCGTCTGTAATGATTGGTTACAAAAAGAACAAATTTGTGGACAACCAAAAAAAGGCAAAAAGATAGGGTAGATTTTGTGTTTTTCTGTTTTTTTGCTTTGTTTTATGAAAAATTTAGACATGCTTGTAATTATTGTTTTATTTATTTTATATATGAAGTAGAAAAAAAATTGATAACAAATAGGCTTAAAGCGTTTATACAAAAGGCTTAGAGTATAAGTATTGTATATATATGTAAAAAATTACATGAAATTATGATTTAATTATTGACAATCGTTAAGCTATAGCTTATATTTATGTTAAATATAGAGTTCATGCAGATTAGCTTGAAAGCATAAAATTGTCTAGAGAAAAAAGGTTCTAAAAAATGAGTGATTGTATTTTTTGTTCAATTATTGAAGGAAGCTTGCCATCTACAAAGCTTTATGAAAATGATAAAGTGCTTGCTTTCTTAGATATTGCACCTTTAAACAAAGGGCATGCTCTTGTTATTCCAAAGTTTCATTCAGAAACCATATTGGACCTGCCTTTAGACTACGCAAGAGATGCACTTGAAGCTCAGCAAATAGTTGCAAAAGCCCTAATGAAAGCACTTGGAGCAAATGGTTTTAATTGTATACAAAACAATTATGCTGCTTCAGGACAAGTAGTTGGACATGTGCACTGGCATGTTATTCCACGTTTCAAAGCTTCCGAATTTCCTTTATGGACGCAAGGTAGCTATAACAATGTAGAAGAAATGGCTGAGTTTGCAAAAAAGATAAGAGCATGTATCTAGTTTAAGGCGTTAAGTTGTTGTTTTATTATCCTATAAACTTTAGCCTTCAATCCTTAGGAGTAGAATATGAATAAGGCATTAACAAAAGCAGATATTGTTGAAGCAGTATACGAAAAAACAGAAAGAAACCGTGCAGAAGTAAAGCAAATTATTGAAAATTTATTTGTTTTAATGAAACAATCTATCAAAAAAGATTACGCTCTTTTGATCAGCGGTTTTGGCAAATTTGAAGCCTATGAAAAAAATGCACGTAAGGGCAGAAACCCACAAACAGATGAATCAATCACATTACCTCCACGTAAGGTTGTTGTTTTCCGTATTTCTCGTAAATTTCGTTCAGAACTAAATGGAAGCAAATAGTGCTATTCGCTCTATAAGCTGAAAAATCTGATAAAAATAGAGAATAGTTTTGTGAAGGGCGTGCTTTTTGGCACGCCTTTTTTTTGTAGCTGTGCTTTAAAGAAAATATTTTTATATTCTTGTCTTTGAGAAGGCTATTAAATTTTTTTTATGCTCTGCTGAACATTATTTAGCTATGAATGCTTGAGAAATTAGCATGTAAATTTATCTAGTTAGCTCAAAATCTATAGAAAAAATATTTAAAGATTTTATACATAAATGTACTTTTAATGCTTAAGAAGTAAAATTTTTATTGACTTATTGAGAATAAATACTATTATTGATTTAAGACATAAGGAGATTATTATGCAATTAAAAGATTTTGCTGAGTATACAATTGATTGGAATTTGACCCCTGAAGATGCAGTTAGACTATATTTAGAATGGGGTAATAATAATTGGCATGACGAGCATCCTCCAGTTCGCTCAAAAGACGACGTAGCCATTTATTTTGTTGTGGACCACTGGCAAGAAAAACCAACATTACGCTTAGTAAAAAGAAATTCAGAAGAAGCAATTGATTTATATTCTTCTGATTTACCAAAACACCTTGAAGAAGAATTTCTTGCAGATTTTGGCTCACTTAAAGGCGTTTCAACCCCACCTGATTATATTAAGGAATGGGTAAAAAAAGAGATGTATGGCGAATAATAATACGATTAACAATCAAATCTCATATAGACAATGGCTAGCTTATGCAAAAAACAAGTGCAACGAAAAAAGCCAAGAAAATAGAGATTTAGAAAAAGATTTTGAGGGGAACAGGTTTGCTGTTCCTCTTATCTTGCTTGAATTTATAACAAAAAAATCTAAAGCAAGTATTAGGGCTTATGATGAGACTTTGCTTTCAATAGAAGAGCTAAATAAGCTAAATAACTATCTTGAAAGATATTTATCAAATGAGCCACTTGCTTATATACTTGGAATAAAAGAGTTTTATGCAAGAGATTTTATTGTATCTTCTGCTACTCTTATTCCTCGTCCTGAAAGCGAATTGATTATCGACGAAGTCTTGAAATATTTTAATACAGAAAATGAAGAGCTTATGTTTTGCGACATAGGCACGGGTACAGCCTGCCTTGCTTTAACCTTGCTAGCTGAATTGCCAAATTCAAAATGTATAGCCGTGGATATTTCAAAAGAAGCTCTCAATATTGCTAAGAAAAATGCAGAAAAGCATGACCTTAGCAAGAGAATTACATTTATTGAAAAAGATATAGCCTTGCTAGAAAATAATATTGCTTTTGATTGTATTGTTTCAAATCCACCCTATATTCCAGAAGTCGAATATAAAACTCTTGATAAAAATGTGAAAGAATTTGAGCCAGAAATAGCTCTTACTTCAGGGCAAAGTGGCTTAGAAGTAATAGAGAATGTGATAAAATTTGCTAGCCAGCACCTCAAAGAAAAAGGTCTTTTACTTATAGAGCATGGCTATAATCAAGACAAAGTTGTGTGCGAAATAGCAGCAAGATATTCTTGTTTTGAAACAATAGAAAGCCTAAAAGACTATGCAGGTAATTGGCGATTGTGCAGAATTATTAAAAAATAGCTTATACCCGACTTGAAATAAAATAAAACTTTAATTTAATGCTTGATACAATGTTGAATATTTAGAAAACAAGCATGATATCATGTTAAAGTAGAGCAGAATCACATTTATATTTAGAATGTTAACTACTTAAAATTCTAGATTAATTTAAAATAAAATTGTCTAGAAAATGTTGTTAAAATTTATAAAAAATATTTATAAAAAATCAAGAAAAATGGCTCTATTAGCGACTTCTAGGCAAATTTAACCACAATTAAAACAACACTGTGTAAAAAAAACAACATTCTTCTTTTATTGTGTTACAAAAATGTCACATAATGCTAAATATCATAAAATACACATTAAACTAGAATATGAATAAAAGCATTGTCTAAGAATGATTTAGGCAAAAAAGTATTGAATAGAAAGTTTTGGCACAATTATTGCTTAACTCTCACTGATGAATAAATCATCATGGGGGATAAATGTACCAAAAAATGCACCAAAGCACTATTGCTAAAAATATAACAATCAAGGGCATAGGCCTACATTCAGGTAATGAAGTAAGCATGAAATTGCTTCCAGCTGCCGCGAATACAGGTATTGCCTTTACTCTACATACACCAACAGGTAATTTCACAATAAAACCATCGCCGAGTGCAGTTCAAGCTACTGAATTAGCAACTACTTTAAGTATTGGAAATTATTCTTTATCAACTGTAGAACATTTACTTGCAGCTATTTCTGGCTTGCAAATCGATAATATAGAAGTACAAATTCACTGCAAAAAAGAAGCAAATGAAGTGCCTATTTTAGATGGTTCTGCTCAGCAAATTGTTGCAGCTATTAAAAATGTTGGCATCAAGAAATTAAATAGTGTGAAAAAAGTTGCAAGAATTTCAAAAATTATTTCACATGTAGAAGGCAATAAAAGCATTATAGCAAGACCATACGATGGTTTATATATTGACTACACAATTGAATTTCCACATCAATCTATTGGTAAACAACAATTAAGCATAGAAATAACACCAGAAAGCCTTAGTGAAATCGCAAATGCAAGAACTTTTGGCTTTTTGAAAGAAGTTGAATATTTACACTCTAAAGGTTTGGCTTTAGGTGGTTCATTAGCAAATGCTATTGTTTTAGACGAAGAAGGCGTTATCAACCCTGATGGTTTACGTTCAATAGATGAATTTGTTCGTCATAAAATATTAGACTTTATCGGTGATATAGCGATGTTAGGTATACCACTTCAAGGTAGATTTGAAGTAAAATGTTCTGGTCATAAACACAATAACTCTTTCTTACATGCTTTAATTGAAGAAGATGCTTTTGAAATTGTTGCTTTAGAAGAAAGAGCAAAAGTGAGAGAACACGACTATTACGATAGAGCAATGGAAGTTGCTTATGCAAGCGTCTAGTATGACTGTTGAATATTTTATTTTATATGCATAAAATTTTACTTGACCCTTTATGGAAAATATTCTATAAAGGGTCAAGTTGATTGCGCCCGTAGCTCAGTAGGATAGAGCAGTAGCCTTCTAAGCTATTGGTCAGGAGTTCGAATCTCTTCGGGCGCGCCACATAAAATCAAGGACTTAGATGAAAATCTAGGTCTTTTTTTATTTTAAAAAAATTGAATTTCCCCCTTTTGTACTACCTTAGTACTACCTTTTTGAATTACTGTTTATGATAAGTGATTAAGTTTGGCATGAATGTATAAAGCGTGCAAAGTGTTATAAATTCTCTAGGTTTTTCTACTAAATTTGATAAGTTCTCTTTTTGATTTATCCTTTTTTGCATAGGGGATAAATCTGTAGTTAGGGATTTGATCGAGATTTATCGGAATCATGCGAATTACATAGCCAAGAGGTTGCATGATTTTTTCAGAAAACTTTTCAACTGCTTCAAGCCCAATTCCTTTTTTTTCTCTCTCTAAAAGTACTCTCTGCATTGAACCTATATTCCAATTGATTTTCTTTTCCAAAATAACAGTTGTTGAAACTCTTTTTGTGTTGCCTAAAGCATTTTTCAACTCATTTTCAATTTTTTCCATAAACACAAGATAAATAAAGGCAAATTGTTTGAGAAGATCAGAGGAATCAGAGATTTTGTCTTCTGCAAAACCATGTTCATGCAAATAGTTATTAACGTCTTCCATTAGAAAAAGTAATAAGTCTTCATAAGAATTATCTGTATAAATATTGTGCTTGTATA
>CAYJHN010000033.1:7884-12793 GCA_964369985.1 uncultured Desulfovibrionaceae bacterium
TTTCAGCTTTTGATAATGTAGGAGTGTTTTTCATTTCATTCCAATCACGAAAACGAGGGCTGATAACAAGATACTGTTTCTGCATTGTACTTCTCATTGGTTTTTGAGAATTTAAAAAATGCAGTTTTAAAATTTCCATAAAATCAATATGAAGAACACTAATTGCACTTTTTTCTTTTATTACAGCAAACTCGCGAACAACTGCATTAGTGTCAAGAATGATTGAACCTGCAAAAGTCATAAAACCTCCTATGCAAATGAGTAATATATTTATTTTTATCTTATTAATAAAATTAGATAAAAGTAGTAACGGTTAAATTATTATAGAGAAATACAGTATATAAAAATCATATATTTTATCAAGTATTTTTAGTATTACCGTAAATTGTTAAATATATACCTTATAAGACATTTTTTAATATGAAGTTTACAAATACATACACAAATTTTGAAAAGTGTGCAGAAAAATCCTCATTCTAGCGTATGCGAATGAGGTATGTAAGAGTTTTTGGGAAAGCCTAAACTTTCCCCAAGAAATGATTTTATAAATATTTTTTTAACAATAAATTTCTTTTGAAGATTTAAAATTTTATAATTTACAATATAATATAAAAAGTACTTGACAAAATATAATTTTTATTGTAATGTAAAAACATAAGGAATATTTTCTTCCTAAGATGAGACTACTTTATTTGCTCTGCACAAGAGATAAATTTGATGATAAGTAGCGATGCCAAAATCTATCTTGATTGAGAATAAGCTTTTAGATGATAAAGCCTCTTTTCTTGCATGCCCTAAGCTTGGCTTAGGGATAAAGGGTTTTTAAATGAAAAATATTATTTTAAATGAAGCTTGGCAAGAGTTTTATGATTCTCTACCACTTTACTGTTCACGCGATCTTATCGCGCAAAAATCACAAGTTATCGAAAGAGGAACTTTAGCAAATTTGGATTCTCTTGGCACTGGCATTCCGAATGGTAGAAAAATTGGTAAGAAAATTTGTTATCCCAAATTTGATACAATGCTATGGCTTTTAGAATATTGTGGAGAACAAATTAAAGTGAAAGAGGGTGGTGACTATGAATAACAAAACTATATCTTACATTTGTAATTTCGCCTGCATACAAGAGCAAAATATCGAAGGAACATATATTGTTCCCCAAAAAACAAAAAAATGCCCGAAAGGTTTTTCTAGTATTCAGGTGATGGCCTTGTCAATTATCAAGTCATATAGTGGAATTTTAAGTTACTGGCAATTAACAGAATTAATTAATACTGCATACCAGCAGAAGCTAAAAGAAACTGCTGTGCGTGGTGCTTTTGAAAGACTCTATAAGCATGAGTTTGTAACTCGTGAACATATTCGTAAAGGATCTATACAGGGTAATAAATATTCCTTAAAAAGTAATCCGTGCCCGTATATTAAAAAGCTTAACATTGTAACCTCTATAAAGGATGCAACCATGCAGCCCAAAATGGAGACATTTGTGCAGTCAGTAGAGCAAAACAATAGAAGTGCAAGTGTGGAAAATACCAGTATAAAAAAAGAGGAGACTGTCAATGAATAAGTATATTCCTTACTTTATGAATTATGTTGCATCTATATTATGTACTTGCTTGCGCACTATTAATTTTTATTTTGTTTTTGCTAAAAAAAATCGTATCAAGCCTACCCAATGTGTCCACATTTGGAATGAGGGGGAAACCCCCTTGAACCCCCATTTAAAAGGCAAATTATATGAATAAGCTAAGCAAAGATAAGAAAGATACTTTTATTAAAGTCCGAGTGAGTGCTGAAGAAAAAGAAAAGATTAATAAACTTGCAAAATCTTGTAATCAAAAACCTTCAGAATATACGAGGGCGAGGCTTTTAGGCTATCAAGCTGATAATAATAAAAAACTTGTTTTAACTTTAAAAGCACGAACACTTTCAAGAATAAATCTTCTTGCAAGAGAGGTTGTGAAGTATCAATGTAATGTTGATGCCTTGCTTCTTCTCGAAGCTTTGAATACTATTGAAGCTCAGCTAGAGGCAAGTAAGTAGCCCATGTATATGCGAGTATTTGAATACGGACAAGGACGTGGCGAAGGACCTGTTGATTATGTTACGCATGTAAATACTCCAAAGCGTAAGGCAAAGCCTCCAGAGATGATAAGGGGGAATCCTTCCATTACGAAGGACTTGATTAACTCCCTTGACTTTGAGTGGAAGTATTGCTCTGGAGTATTCTCGTGGAAGCATAGTGATGAGGTTAGTACGGTGCAGGAAAACAAAGTCATGAATGCCTTTGAAGAGCTTGCCTTTGCGGGTTTAGAGAAGGATCAATATAATATACTCTGGATTCGTCACACACATGCAGAACATCACGAACTCCATTTTGTTATCCCTCGTGTAGAGCTTTATGAAGGCAAGTCTTTCAATCCTTGCCCACCAAACTGGCAAGTTCAATATGACCCCTTGCGTGATTACTATAATGTAAAACATGGGTGGCACAGACCAGATAATCCTGCAAAAAGAAAGCTTCCCTCTCCCAAAAAGCTTGATGAAATGAAAGTACGCTTGATTGAACGTAGGAAAAAACTCAACACAAAGAATATGATGAAGTATAAGGAAGACTTGATTGAATACTTGATCTTCAACTTGAGGCATGGCTTTATGAAAAATAGAGATGAGGTAATCAACTTAATCCATGACATAGGTTTTGTATTAAACCGCAAAGGAAAGGATTATATAACACCCCTTGATATTGCTAGTGGAATCAAGTTTCGTCTCAAAAATGAAATTTTTTTAGATGCTTGGAGTGCAGAAAATAATGATGTGCAAGAGCTTATCCATAATACATTTTATGAGGGGCTAAGCAAGGAAGAGGTTCTTGCTAAACTTAGAGGAGAAATAGAAAAAATCACTATAAAAAGAAGTAACTATAACAAAGAAAGATACAGCAATGCAGATACTGTGTCAGAACTAATGACAATGGATGATGCTGTCAATATTGATATAAACAGTCCACTTGATGAGTATAGTGGACATACCTCTATAGAGGTGAAAAATGACAGAGATACAAACATATATCAAACAGACATTACAGAAGATAGAACAAATGAACAATATTTACTGGAGCCAAATCCAGCAAGCATTACTGAATCAATCACAGCAACTCTTAGATATGAGCGAGAAAGTGAAGATTTTGGAAGAAGAGCAAGCACGTTATTCGCAATTCTTCAAGGATTTTACTCCTGTATATATGGAATTATCAAAGTCTTACCAAGAATTATTAAAAAAGATAGAGGACGAGATCTAGATAATAATGGTGAGGATTTAGACTTGTAATCTAAACTTATTATATGCTTGGAAATTTTGCTGGAGAAATTTGAAAGGTTTATGAGGTTAATGAGATAATTTTGTCTGTGTACAGCCTTTGACATTTCCTTTATTCACCCTTAAAGTAAAATCTATTACATCAATTCAAAGGCAAAACGATGACAAACGAACAACTCAAGAAACTTAAAGACACATTATGGGAGTCCGCCGATACATTAAGAGCAGACTCTGGACTTAAATCAAGTGAATACGCAACGCCTATTCTTGGTTTGATTTTCTTACGATTTGCTGAGAGTAAATATCGACTTTACGAAAAAGAAATTCTTGAGGAATACAATAAAAACAAAGGTTCACGCCTTGAAAAAAAGATAAGTGATATTGCTATTGCGACTTGTGGATTTTATCTGCCTGACGAAGCTCGTTATGAGTATCTTTTAAATCTACCTGAAACTGAAAATATTCCTGAAAAAGTTAAACAGGCAATGATTGAGATTGAAAAATATACTAAAGAGCTTGAAGATACACTTCCAAAAGACGAATATTATGCAGTTGACGGTAAAGATGGAAAAGCAGTTGTTAAGAAGTTGTTGAAAGCATTTAAGGATATCCCCGACAATATAAGTATTGATATCTTTGGGGAAATTTATGAATACTTCTTAGGGAATTTTGCTCTTGCCGAAGGACAAGGCGGTGGTGAGTTCTTCACGCCTTCTTCTGTTGTTCGCTATATGGTTGAAGTTCTTGCACCTACTGAGGGCGAAATTTTCGACCCTGCTTGCGGAAGTGGTGGTATGTTTGTTCAAGCCGCTCATTATATTGCATCGCACAAAGCAAAAGGAAACGATATAAATCTGCGTGCTTACGGAGTTGAAAGAACGGGTGCAACAGTAAATCTTGCAAAAATGAACCTTGCACTTAATAATATTCGTGGAACAATCACCCATACAAATAGCTATTATAATGACCCTTATAACTGCCTTGGGCGCTTTGATTATGTTATGGCAAACCCTCCTTTCAATGTAGACGGTGTTGAACTTGAAGACGTAAAAGAGCAAGTAAGATTCAACACTTACGGTATACCTCAAAATAAAACCAAGACAAAGAAAAATATCAAAGAAACTGTTCCAAATGCAAACTATCTTTGGATTAATATGTTTGCTACTTCCCTTAAAAAAGAGAGCGGAAGAGCTGCTTTAGTTATGCCAAACTCTGCTTCTGATGCGGGAAATAGTGAAAAAGAAATACGCAAAAAGTTGATTGAAAGCGGAATTATATCACAAATGGTTACGCTCTCTACAAATATGTTTTCTACTGTAACACTTCCAGCAACTCTTTGGTTTTTCGATGCCACACACAAAAATAAAGAAGAAATCCTTTTTGTTGATGCCCGTAATGTCTTCACTCAAGTGGATAGAGCGCACAGAAAATTCAGTGATGAACAGGTAAAAAATCTTGCCCTTATATCACGCTTGTATGAGGGAAAAACAGAGGAATACGATATTTTACTAAATGAATACAAACAAGAAATTGCTCGCCTTGAAAGTGGCGGAGAAGTTGAAGATAATAAAGATGTAGCCTATTGGCAAA
>CAYJHN010000034.1:0-12418 GCA_964369985.1 uncultured Desulfovibrionaceae bacterium
TTATTGCACACAAGCTAAATTTTGCGGTGTAGAGCTAAGACGTGCTCCTTTAAACGACGATTTTTCTTTTGATTTTGATAAATTACTTAAATTAGTAGACGAAAAAACTTCACTTGTTTTTATTACAAATCCTGATAATCCTAGCGGCTACACAGTAGAAAAAGAAGAAATTCTTTCCTTTGCTCAAAAGCTGCCGCAAAGTTGTTTGCTTGTTGTCGACGAAGCCTATATAGACTTTGCCGAAGAAAAATTTCATAGTATTTCGCTTATAGAAAAGCAAAGAAATATTGCCATAATGCGTACTCTTTCAAAATGTTATGGTTTAGCAGGCTTGCGTATTGGTTACGGTATTTTCCCAGAAGAAATTGCTGACTATCTTTGCAGAGTGCGTTTGCCATTTTCTTTAAATATCTTGGCAGAAGAAGCCGCAATAACTGCTATTTCTGATAAAGATTTTTACAGTAAAACTATAGAAATTACAAAAGTAGGCAGAAAATACCTCACAGAAGAATTGACAAGATTAGGCTTTAAAGTGCTTGATTCACAATCGAATTTTATCTTTGTAAAAACACCAAAACTTGGTCAAGCTAAGGCTCTTTTTCAATTTCTTTTAGAAAAGGGTATGATTATTCGTACTCTCAATTCTTATGGCCAGACAGAAGCATTACGCATTTCAATAGGACTTGCCGAAGAAAATAAACTCCTTATTTCACTTATCGAGGAATATTTACAAACATGCTAAATACATTTGTTATCACTATTGACGGCCCAGCTGGAGTTGGCAAGTCTACACTTGCGAAAAAACTTGCAACCTATCTCAATGTGCCTATGCTTGATACAGGTGCTATGTATCGCACATTAGGCTTAAAACTTGGTGCAGAAGTGCTTGATTACGACGATGAAAAAACAGAAAAAAAAGCAAAAGAATATGTGTTTTCATTAAATTCAAACACTTACGATGCAGAACTTATGTGTAATAATGAGCTTGTTTCTTCCTTGCCTATACGCACAGACAAAGCGGCACGTATGTCATCAATAGTTGCAAAGCTTCCTGCTATCCGCAAAGTATTGCAAGAAGATCAGCAAAAAATTGCAGAAAATTTCTCTATAGTAGTTGAAGGCAGAGACATGGGAACTAAGGTTTTTCCTATGGCAAATTGCAAGATCTTTCTTGATGCAAATGCAAAAGTGAGAACACAAAGACGATTTGATGAGTTAAAAGCAAAGGGGGAGAATCCCGATTTTGATGAGCTTTTTGAAGCTCTTGCACAAAGAGATTTACAAGACAGAACAAGAGAAGTCGATCCGCTAAAAGCCGCTGAGGACGCAATAATTATTGATACCTCTGACAAAAATTTAGAAGAAGTTTTTGCATTACTTAAAAAATATGCAGAAGAAAAGTTAGAACAAATAACAGAAAATTTTACGCATTTAGATAGTGATGGTAATGCCTGTATGGTAGATGTGAGCGGCAAAAAAGTCACAAAGCGTATTGCTATAGTTGGCTGCACAGTTGAAGTGAGTGCAAACACACTTTCTTTGCTTAAAGAAAATGCCTTACCAAAGGGTGATGTGCTCACAACAGCAAAAATTGCTGGCATATTGGCTGCAAAGCAAACTTCTGCACTTATTCCTATGTGCCACCCTCTTGCGATCACTTATGCTGACATACGTTTTAAAGTTATAGACTTACCACCTTCCATAGAAATTGAAGCAGAAGTGCACACAGACGATAAAACTGGTGTTGAAATGGAAGCCATAATTGCAGCACAAGTTACAGCCGCTACCATATACGATATGTGTAAGGCTGTGCAAAAGGATATTTGCATTAATGAATGCAGACTTTTAAGAAAGACTGGCGGTAAAACAGACTATACATTTAATGGGCGTTAATACAAAATTTTTGACATTAAAGTGCTTGCAAAACACGCATTTAAAGGATATGAGTAGAGAAGTAATAAATTGGAGACAGATATGAAATTAAACTTTCTTGTTTTTTTATCACTTTGTTTGCTGTTACTTTCTGAAACGACTCAAGCTGTACAGTTAAGAGTTGTAGCAAATGTGAATGGCAGCATGATTTCCTCACTAGATTTAGAAAATAAGGTAAAACCTATCCTGTTTCAAAAAGGTTTACAAAAGAAAAGTGCGGCAGAAAGTGAAGAAGTAGCAAAGATTTATAAAGAGACTCTTGACAAAATGGTGCAAGAAAAACTTATAATTAGTCAGGCTAATCGCGATGGTTTGAATCTTAAACCAGAATTTATAGAAAACCAATATCAAGCTATAGTAAAAAGAAGTGGTCTAAGTGAAGACGAATTTCTTAAATCAGTGGCAAAGCAAGGTGTGACAAAGTCCTACATTCTTAGTGAAATAGAAATTGGTGCTATAACTAAAGCCATTATTGAAAAAAACTTCAAAGAAGAAGAATTTACTGTAACTGACGAGCAAATCAAAGCCCATTTTGAAAAAACAAAATCAAAATACGCACAAAAAACAGGAATATGCAATCTTTCCATGATTATATATCCTGACGCAAAAACAGCACAAAGTTATAATAAAAGAATCGCTGCTGGACAAATTTCTTTTCGTGATGCCGCAAAAAGAGTGACTGTTGGCCCAAATAAAGAGGGTGGCGGCTCGCTTGGCTCTATGCACGTAAAAGATCTTGCTCCTGCAATTCAGCACGCAATAGCACCTATCACAAAGGGGGCAACTCCTCTTTTACCGATGGGCGATACCTTTGGGCAAGTGTATGTAAATAGCTGTCAAGTTCAAAAAACTTCGAGTATTAAGATGACTGATGAAATCAAAGAAAGCATTAGATCAACATTGCAAGAACCACTTTACGACAAAGTGCTTGCAGAATACGCAAAAGAATTAAACAAAAAAGCAATTATTGATATACGTTATTAAGCGTGAGTTTTTGTGAAAGTTATGCAAGAGATAAAGTTTTTATCAAATGCTTGAAATCTATCAAATGCGAACAAAGCAAAGTTAAACGAGTTCACAAAGCAAATTTATGAATGAGAGGGAATGCATGAATTTAGTCGAATTGGGTATAGCACTTCGTGAAAAAAGAGAAGAAAAAGGGTTAGAAATTAAAGATGTCGGTGATATTCTTAAAATTTCTACAAAGGTTCTTATAGCCCTCGAAGATGCAAATAGAGAAAAATTACCAGAGCTTGCTTTTAGAGTGGCTTTTGTAAAATCTTATTGTAAATTCTTAGAACTCGATGAAACATTTGTTGAAGAAGCGATTCAATGTCTTACCTTTGTTGGCGAAGAACCAAATTACGCAAATAGACGTAAAATTGAAAACGAATATATCACAAATAGTTTGCCAGAAAAAAAGAATCTTAAAATCATGATTCGCGTTATTCTGGCTGTTGCTGTCATACTTTTTGCTTATATCGCAGCTACTGCCTTTATGGAAAGTAACTTTGTGAAAGGTTTGATTGAAGAAGCTGAAAATTCTCCTTATTTAAATCAAGAAAATTCTAGTGTTTCTCAAACTGTTTCAAATTTTGAAGGAAGTGACAGTAAAGAAGTAGAAACTGTAAAATCAGAACCTGCAGAAGAAGTAGAAAAACAAGAAGAAGTAGAAGAACAAACAACTCTTCCAAATGGAATGTCCGTTCAAGCAGCAGCTAAATTAGACGAACTTGTTCAAGAAAATCTTCAAGTTGCTATTGAAAATTCAAAAAACAAAAAAGAACCTGCTAAAGAAAAACAAGAAGCAGAAAAAGCAATTCAAGCAGACGAAAGACTTGGTTCTGGTTCGCAAACATTGCTCATAAAAGCAAAAGATTCATGCTGGATGCAAATCACGCTTGATGGCAAACTTGTAAGAGGAAATTACACCCTTGCACAAGGAAGCAGTATCTTAATTGAGTTTAACAGCAGGGCGATTATTTTTTATGGTAACCCTAGCGGCGTTGAAGTTGAACATAATGGCGTAAAACAAAAAGTATTCCCAGACACTGGTAAAACTTTAAGTGTTGCCTATTAATATTATTTTTTGACTTTCATATTAAAATATAAATCGCTAAAACTTGACAAAGAAAAAAATAGATTTATAATTTTTTAGTCTACTTTATTTTGAATGAAGTTTTAACTTTGTAGGGAGTGTCATGCTAGAAATAAGTGCAGAAGCTCTTCAAAAAATTAAAGACTTTATCAAAAATAAAGAAAAACAAGAAATGAGGATTTACCTCGTGTCTGACGGTTGTAATGGCCCACGTTTGACAATGGCTTTTGAAGGGGCGAAAATAAACGATATCCTTCTAAATAATCAAGAAATTTCAGTCTATGTAGATATGTATCTTATGGCAGAAATAGAAGCTCTTACAATCTCAATCGATGATGAAAGAGCATTTCTTCTTGAACCAAAAAAGCCTTATACAAAGGTGAGTGCTTGCTCTGCTAGGTGCGGGGGTTGTGGCATTATTAATAGGTCAATAGTGCCTTTTAGTAAAATATTTAATTCGGAGGCATTATGCTAGAAATATCAGAAGGAGCTCTTAAAGAGCTTAACGCTTTCTTTGAAGGCAAGGACAAACAAGCAATTCGTATTTATTTAGCTCCAGGCGGCTGACGTGGGCCTAGATTGGCTTTGGCTCTGGATGAGCCATTAGATGACGATACAGTTATTGAAAAAGAAGGTTTTTCTTTTGTTGTAAACAAAGATCTTATGACAGAAGTAGAAGGATTAACAGTTGACGTTTCATACATGGGTTTTGTAATTGAACCTAAGAAACCTTTTGCAAATGCTGGATCATGCGGTTCTTCTTGCGGAAGCGGAAGCTGCGGTTAATCTTTTATAAAGTTTTGACTTTTAGGGGTATATACTTTTTGAGTATATACCCTTTTTTGTGTGCCTATAAGGAGGAAAAAAATATTTGAAAAAATAATAAAAAAAGCCTAAAGTAAAATTAATTGATGTCGATAAGCTTAATGAAGGGGATACTATTCATTATAGACAAGGAGGTCGAAAATGAATGAATTACAAACAGATTCTGCTCTCAAGGCACAAAAAGCATTAGAAGCCTTGTCTACTTTACTACAAGTGACAAAAGAGCAAGAAGAGAAAAATAATTTTTATAAAGAAAAGTATTTGTGTGAAATTGTGCTAGAAGAAAATAAAAGGGCAATCAATTTCAGAAATGAAGATTTAATATTCTTCACATTAAATGATGTAAACTACCCACAACAGCACATCATAATAAATAGTAAGGTTCAAAATGTACAAAACCTTCTATAATAAAAAAATACGAAAAAAAAAGAGCCATAAGAGCTCTTTTTTTTTACTATGATAAAGTTTTCATTTTTTCTAAATTAAGGTCAGCAACACCATTATATTCAGCTATGGAAAGATATTTATTGATTCTCTTGATTGCGCCATCTTCCACTTTTTCAACAAAGCGAAAATAAAGTAATTCAATGCTATTTGACTTAAATTTATGATTGATACGCACCATATATTCGGTAAGTTGATCAATGCTCAATATTTGTTTTGGTTGTGCTAAATCCATATATAAAAGTAGGTTAGATTGCTTTGATGACAAAAGATTTAAAAGTCTTTTACATCTTCTGTCGTACTTTTCTTTTACTTCATTGTATTCTTCTTGAAGTGTTTTGCCTTTATGGAATTCATGATTAAAAACAATACTTGACTTCAAATTTACGTAGGAATAAAAATCTGTTTCAGGATCGTCATAATCAACTTTAGAAAGATCTTCTAAATTTATAAAATCCTCAAAATCATTAAGAAGGGTTTCTAGCCTATATTGAAGCCCTGAGCCCATTACCCAGTCAAAAGGGGAAGAAAATTGTCTTAATTTTAAATTTATTAACGTTGTGGCAACAAAACATGCTTCGCCTAAAGAAATAATATTGTCATAAGTGTTAAACATGACTGAGAGCCTTTTAGTATAATGTCGAGTATGTTTGCTTTACAGCAACAACTTTTTGTAAATATCTTCTTGTTTCGTCGCTAGGAAAAGATCTTCTAATTGTATTGTACACTTCTTGCGGTGAAAGAGAATTTATCTTTGTGTACGCACTTTCGCCATAGCCAAAAAGCCTAATAACACGGCTTGAACCGCCATTGTAAGACGCAATAGCACAGTATTCGCGTGAAAGCGGATTTTTTATTCTGCTAAGATGTCTTGTATGTAATAAATAAAGGTAGGCTGTGCCATACTCAACGTTAAATTCTGGCTGGTGTAAAAGATTTGGAGAAAGAGCCGAGCTTTTACCAAGATAGTCATGCACTTCCTTGCCCGCAGTTTCAACAACAATCTGCATTAAGCCATGTGCTCTGCTTGGGCTTACTGCATTTGGATTAAAACCACTTTCAACATGCATAATCGCATACACTAAAGAAGTAGGTAAACGGTATTTTGACGCATATTTATTTACAAGAGCTGTGTATGTCTTTGCTCTTTGCGTATAAGGTATTCTTTGTAGGTTAGGGTCAATTGAATTACCATAAGCTATAAAGAATGGATTTGTATGTTTAAAATCAGAAGAAGCAGGCAAGCAAAGTGAGCCTACAACATAGCTTTCGTCTAAAGAAACAGGGGCAAAATATGGTTCTGCAACGTGATTTGTGTGTGTCTTTGAATGGAGTTTTATAGGTGCGGAATTATTGAGAAAATCTTGGATTTCAGCTATTTTAACAACATTTTTATCTTCGCTTACACCTGTAGGTAAAAAGTATAAATTTTGTGCGCTAAAAAGTGCTAAATCTTTTTTTCCATTTACAGTTGCAATTTCAACAGAATTTCTAGTAATTGTAAGCAAGGGACTATGCTTGATGGTGCTTTTTTGTGCAACTTCTATGTCTAAATTTGTGTTCGCCTTTGAAAAAGGATAGCGGAAATTAGTAGCATTAAATTTAAAACGCTGATCATCCGTCTCTAAACTTAGTTTTGGCGTAGGCACAAAAGCAGTGAGAGAAAGCAATAAAAGTGCAGAAAGCGAAACTTTTATAAACTTTGTGTTCAACATTATTAAAACCTCATACATAATTTCTGTTTGTTTTGTATCTATCTTTTGTCAGATAAATGACAAATATTTGTAATCTTACTATTGATGATATGCAAAAACTTTGCCAATTAAAAAAATTTGATTTGTAATAAAATAACTACAGAAATTAAATCAATAATACTAGGTAATTCCAATTTAAAGTAAAAAAAAGAGTAAAGTTTTAAGAAATTTAAATAAAAATATTAATGATATTAATGTGATGATAACAATTTTGGCAGAAAAAGTCTATTATTTAATTTCTAGCCTAATTGATGTGGCTTGACATGAAAGATTTTGTTACATAAAGTTAGATAAAATAATAAAAAGGAAAATCTATATGACTCAATATTTCAAAGTCAAAGAACACATACTCATAGTAGATAGCGATAGCGGGCATTGTAAGAAATTAAGCGATTATTTAGAAATGCATTCTTATTTTGTGACTACAATGCAAAAAAGAGAAGAAGTTTTTGCTTTTTTAGCTGAAAATACATGTGATTTGATTTTGAGTGAAGCCTTATTTTTAGGAGAAAGTGCCTTAGAATTTTGTAAAAAAATTCAAGATAATGAACAAATTCCTTTTATCTTTGTTTCCGTGCTTGATGAAACAAGCGACAAAGTGCTTGGCTTTGAATTTGGGGCAGATGATTACATTGCAAAGCCTTATGATAATAGAGAATTATTAGCAAGAATTAAGGCTGTGCTCAGAAGAGTAAAGCAAAAAAACAAAGAGAAATTACACTTTTCAGAATTTTTAGTATTTGATTCTTGGGCATTAAATACAAATGCAAGGCATTTAGTTGATCCAAATAAAGAGATTATCAGCCTTAGCGGTGCTGAATATAAATTGCTCTATTCATTCTTAGTGAAAGCACATGAAGTTATTTCGCGTGAAGATTTGACAGAAATATTACAAGGCTATTCAGATAGTTATGAAAGAAATCCCTTTGACAGAAGTATAGATGTACAGATTTCTCGTTTAAGAGCAAAGCTGAGAGAAAAAGAAAGATCTGAAAAATTTATAAAAACTGTACGTGGCGATGGTTATGTATTTACTGCAAAAGTGCGTAAGGAATTTGCCTAATTTTACAAGAAATTTGCCTTAAAAACTTGGAATTTTATTTCTTTTTTTCAATAGAGAATAGACAATATAAGCGATAACAATCTTTGCTATATCAAAAAGCACAAAAGGTGCCACTGCAACAGCTATAGTTTTTTCTAAACTAAGCTGAAGTGAATGCATAAGCCAAGCGGCTCCTAATGCGTATATCACGAATAAAGAAAGAAGAAGATAGATGAATGCAGGCACTATGGCTTTATTTTTTGCAAGTCCAGCTAAAGGAGCACAAGCCCAAAAGCCAATTAAAAAACCACCTGTTGGCGAGGCAAAGGCAGCTAAGCCACTTTTACCACCAGAAAAAAATGGAAATCCAATCGCACCTAAGAAAAGATAAAGTGAAAGAACATAAAAAGCTTTTTTAGGACCAAGAAGAAGGGCAAGCACATAAAGAGTGAGTAATTGCATTGTGAAAGGAATTGGGCCAATAGGTATTGAAATAAAAGCAGAAATTGCCATAAGAGCTGTGAAAAAAGCTATCCATACTATTTGTTGTGTTGATTGAATATTCATAATTATACCAAATGATTTTTAATATTGATTTTGTATTTTTTTTCTGACTAATTCCGCGTCTCTTTTCTTGCCTTGAGCCTCTAAGGCTTCAATATATATGTGCCAAGCCTCAATATTTTTTTTCGTGCTTGAAATAAGCGGAGTTAATATTGTTGCGGCAAGAGCAGGATCTTCGTTATTTGTAAGATAAAGTTTAGCTAAAAGCATAAGACTTTCCTTGTCGTGCGGGGCAAAACGAAGAGCCGTATGTAAATGCTCTCTAGCTTGTTCTTTTTCTTCTTGTTCTATACAGATATAGGCTAATTGTCTGTAAGGGGCTGCTTTACTTGGATTATTTGCAATAGCTTCTGTGTAGTAATTTATGGCAAGTTCTCTTTGATTTTGTGCTTCAGCAATTTGCCCTAACTTTAGGTGAGCAAAATAGGCATATTCTTCTGAATTAAGACACTTTTCAAAATGGCTTTTAGCTTCGTCTATTTCATCTAATTTCTGATAAATACTGCCTAAATTGTAGTAAATGGAAATATCATCAGGACTTAGTTCTAAGGCTCTTTTGAAAGCTATTTCAGCTTCTGAATATCTACTTAAACTTACAAGAGTTACACCAAATGAATTTTGTGCTAAAGCATTTGAACTATCTGCAAGCAAGGCATATTGATATTCTTGTAAAGCATCAAACAAAAGCCCTTGAGCAGCAAATTTATCAGCTGAAATATTAAGAGAAATTGAATCACAATAAGACACATGTGGAAAATCAAGTAACTTTGCGCATTCAAGTGCTTTTTTACAATTTTCTAATGTATCCACAGCCTTGTAATGCATTAATGGGTGTTCAGCAATGCCAATAGCAGCTTTTTGTTGTACTTGCTCAAAGAAGAGTTTAGAAATTTCTTCATAACTTGCAAAACACTTTTCTTTATTAAATTCCTTGTTAGAAGGTATGAATGCAAGTATGGCATTTTGCCCATAACTTGCTAAAACAAAATCACTATCTTCATTAAATGAAAAAGCACTACATATGTTTTGTCTAATTAATTGTGCAAGTTGCGATAAAAGACTTTGCATTGGTATGCTCGTTTCTTCTTCGTCTTGATTTATTTGTAAAAGTGTAAGAGTAAAATCTTTATGTTTTTGTCTAAGCTCTGCAAAAATATCAAGAAAATCGGTGTATTTATAGCATTGTGCTTGTCCTTGTTTTTGTCTTGCTACTTTTGCTTCGTTATTTGTGCTGTAATCGCTAGGTAGTTTTATAAGAAGATCGTTTGCTTCAAAGGGATATGCTTGATCGTAGAGCAATCTTTGCTCTGCAATAGCATATTCATCAAAGATTTCTAAGAGATGTAGCTCACCCTTATATTTTCTTTGCTCTTTTTGGAAGGCATTTTGCACTTGACCTTCTTGCCCATAAACAGAAAAAAGCATGCCCTCGCGTAAACCGACATTTTTACCAAGATTTATCGCAAATTTGTTATGTGGCATTATTGCTGTTATGTGAGCATTTTCGTGAATAAGCTGGTTAAAGGAAATAAATGGCTTTTTATACTCAAAAGCTCTTTGAGCTGTAAATCTAGCTTTAAGAAGAAGAGTGTAGGCAAGTTCTTTTGCATCTTGCTCGGCTGTTAAAAAGTCACAATCTTGTGGAAAAAGAATATAACCAGCATGTGTTGCACATGAAATTCTTTCAATATTTCTATGGAGATGCGGATGAGGTATAGCAAAACTTATACTTGAAAGTTCAAGGCATAATTTATGTATATAGTCGTTGAGATTAGATCTATTTTCTATAAATTCATCGCTGAGCAAAAGAGCACAATCGTAAGTATTGAGTCTTGCAAGCAAGCCTTCGTAAGGTAGGTTTTCTAAAATATGCTGACTTAATATATCAAGACATTCTTCAGCAAAAAGTGGATTAAAACGCTTTGCAATTGTTTCTAAATCAGCAAAATGAAAATAAAGCACACCAAGACACGAAGAAGAAATCATTCTGCCTTCAGGCCTTTCTGCATTATCGCTAAAATCTTCACGAAAATGTTGTAATTTATGAGAAAGTTTGCTTACAAAACTATATCTGGTATGTAATTCTGTTGTGCTATCTAGCTGTGCTACTTTTTTAAGAATAAGCTTATCTAAAATAATTTCTAAGATATGCGAAATATGCGGTAAAAGTTTTGCTACGGCTTCTTTGCTAGGCTTACGAGCAAGGTAAACTGCAAGTAATTCCTCAGAATCTTTCATTCTAAGTGGTAAGAGTAGTTTTTCTTCCTCTTCCAAATATATAGCTTCTTTTGGTTCGTTATTTGTAGGGAAATAGAGCGAAGATGCTTCACTAGGGATAAAGAGTGAAATATCTTCAACCAATTCATTTTCTAAGGCCAAAAGCTCACGACGTGATAAATAATAGTTTTTTTCCATTTTTTTTAATTAATAGAAAGAGCTACTTTTTGCAAGTTTTTTCTATTGTACCTAATTTATACTTTACTTTTTTTACGAAATTTTCTAGACTATTTCTAGTTCGTTTCGCGAAACAAAGCAGGACTGTAGTGATTATTTCCATTAAGTGAAGCTTTGAAGAAAAGAAGTTAAATAAATCGTGGGTTTTGTATTACAATAACAAAACAAATAATAGAAGAGGTGGTATAAAATGCGTGCAGCACAAATTTTTAAAGAAGCTTTAGTTAAAACTTTACAAGAAAAAGGCATTGCCTATCCGATAAAGACAACTATTGAACCGCCAAAAGATAAAAAACACGGGGATATAGCAACAAACATTGCAATGGTTCTTGCAAAAGAATTGGGCAAAAATCCACGTGAAATTGCTAGCGATTTTCAATCTTCGCTTGAAAAACATTTACCAACAGCTCGTATTGAAATTGCTGGAGCAGGTTTTTTAAACTGTTCTTTCAATGCTGAATTTTGGTGGGAAAGTTTAAAAGAAGTTGAAAGCAAAAAAGAAAAATTTGGGCAACTCACACAAGAAAATCCACGCTCTGTTTTAGTTGAATACGTTTCAGCAAATCCAACAGGGCCTCTACATATCGGCCATGGTAGAGGTGCAGCAGTAGGTGATACCTTATTGCGTGTTCTAAAAAACGCAGGGCATAATATTTCTTCAGAATATTATATCAACGACGCTGGCAATCAAATGCGCAAGCTTGGGCTTTCTGTTTGGCTTAGAGTGCTTGAATTAAAAGGTAAGGATATTAATTTTCCAGAAGAATGCTATCAAGGTGAATACATTATTGATATAGCAAAAGAAATGCTTGAAAAAGATCCAGAACTCCACACAATGGAAGACGAAAAAGGGCAAGATATTTGCTATGAATACGCTATGAAATCTATTTCAGATGGTATTCGTGAAGATTTGAAAGAGTTTAGAGTGCACCACGATCGCTGGTTTTCTGAAAAATCTCTTTTAGAAAATGACGAAGTAGAAAAAGCATTTAATCTTTTGAAATCTAAAGACTTAGCTTTTGAAGAAGAAGGAGCTCTTTGGTTTAGAACAACTACTTTTGGCGACGATAAAGACAGAGTTTTAGTCAAAAACGACGGAGCTCTTACCTATTTTGCTTCTGATATAGCTTACCACGATAATAAATTTAACCGTGGTTATGACCATCTTATTGACATTTGGGGAGCGGATCATCACGGCTATATTCCGCGTATGAAAGCGGCTATTTCAGCACTTGGCAAAAATCCTGATGATGATTTTAGTGTTGTGATTATACAGATGGTAAATCTTTTGAGAAATGGCGAAGC
>CAYJHN010000034.1:12428-12757 GCA_964369985.1 uncultured Desulfovibrionaceae bacterium
ACTCGTTTTATGTTTTTATCGCGTAAAAGCGACAGCCCGCTTGACTTTGACCTTGAGTTAGTGAAGCAAAGAAATTTAGATAATCCTGTATATTATGTGCAATATGCACACGCAAGAATCTATGGAGTGCAAAGAAGGGCACAAGAAGCAAATTTTACTTTCTTGCCAGCTTCAAATGAAGTTTTAGCGTGCCTAACAAGCGAAGACGATATAGAACTTATTCGCACAATTGACCAATTTGAAGATGTATGTCTACATGCAGCTAAAAATTTAGCACCGCATGCAATTTCATATTATCTTATGGAATTTGCAGGAAAAATCCATTCTTA
>CAYJHN010000035.1:0-8952 GCA_964369985.1 uncultured Desulfovibrionaceae bacterium
ATTTTTTCTTCAAGAGAAATTTCTTTTTCAGCAGCAAATACTGGCTCAGAAAGAAATAATAGGCACAAAAGTACAAGAAAAAATCTTAAAGAAAAAAATTTTGACATAAAAGCCTCAAGTTTTATTTATTAGATATAAAATCTGTTTTTTCCACACACCCAGATTAGTGTAATATCAGCAAAAAGTAAAGAAAATCATTTTGCATGCCATTATAAGTATAGAATTTTTATTGTTGACAATTGCCTTAAAGAAAGATAGTTTTATATCGAACTATATTGAAGTGAGGTTAATCAAATGACAATAAAAGAAATTTACAAATATGCAGATAAAATTGGTCTTCTAACATTTTCCACAATATATGAAAACGAAGTTCATTCACGCATTGCGCACTTTAATGGCTTTGATGACGAAGGAATCTATTTTAGAACTATGGCAAATAAAGGTTTTGGGCGTCAACTAAAGGCGAATTTAAAAATAACTGTATGTGGCCACTATGGTGGAAATATTGAAAATCACTCTGACATAGGTGCTGCCCCTATTTTTAAAACTGGCTATACTTTCAGACTTATTGGCGATATTCGTCATGTTACAGCTGAAGAAATAATTGAAAAAGCAAAATATAACAAACATCTAGAAGTTGCTGCTAGAGATATTAATGCCTATCCTGCTATGGCAGACGGAAATTATATTATCAATAAAGCAAAGGGTGAAATCTATGACTTTGACTTTGAAAAAATAAATAGAAATCACAAGCTTAATAGAATACGTTTTTCTTTTGGAACAAAAACTTTCAACCCAGCTGGTGTAAGAATCACAAGTGACTGCATAGCTTGTGGTCTATGCAAGAAAACATGTTCATTTGATGCTATTAAAGAAGGAAAAACTTATTCAGTAGATGCAAGTCGTTGTGATGATTGTGGTTCTTGTATGCTTATTTGCCCCAAAAATGCAATTAAAGAATCACTTATCTTCTAACTTAGCAAGCTTTTGAATGTTTTAAAAAAAAAGCACCTATAAGCCCTATAATTCTTTAGAAAAAGAGTGAAATCGCATAATAAGCATAGCTCTACCTTGTGTAAGAGAACGTAGATGAGTTGCAAAACCAAATAGCTGCGATAAATATGCTTTTGCTTGCACTTTCTTTGTATCAGAGCTCGTTTCTATGAGATTTTCCACTTTAGCTTGAATTTGCGTTAACGCTAAAAGGCATTTGCCTAAATACTCTTCTGGAGTTTGAATTTCAAGCAACATTACAGGATGAATTTTTTCAAAATTTGCTTTTTCTAAAGCTTCACGCAAAGCCATATTAACAGCTACTTGCAAGGCTATTTCTGAAAGCTCGTTTTCGTATGTTATTTCTTCTACTTCTGCTAACACATGTTGAATTTCATAACCATTGCTTGAAACTTTGAGATTATCTTCAATAATTTCTGCAATAATATCAAGGTATTTTTCATCTATTTTTGAAGTATCACATGAATAACGAATAAGATTATCATCCTTATCATATAGATAAGGACTTAACTTCAAAGATATTTTTGCAAAATGTCTTTTGCCCTCAATTTCTCTATCAAAAACAGCACTTGCCTCAACAGTATTTGTTATTACTTCTCTATAAATTACTTGCACTTGTCCAGTACGAGGTGATATTTTATATTCTCTTTGAAGTCTTTCACATAAAACGTCTAAGTGCAGCTCACCCATTCCTGAAACATGACATTGCCCTGTTACTTCATCAAGAGCAAGTTCTAAACTTGGATCCTCAAGCGCATATCTAGCTAAGGCTTTGTTAAGTATTAGACTTTCTTCTTCATTTCTTGCTTCTAAAGCAAGTGTGAGCACAGGAGATTGTAAAAATATTTCTTCAAGTAAGAGTTCACTTTTTTCTGTATAACTTTCAGCTGTTTGGGCACTATCAAGGCCTAAAATACCTACGATATCACCAGCTTTTGCTGTATCTACATTTTCAAAACTCTGAGCATGAAATTTCACAATTTCACTTACTTTTTCAAAACACTTTTTATTCACATTAAAAACTTGATCGCCAACAGATAAAGCCCCAGAATAAATACGTAAAAAAGAAATTCTTTCATCTTCTTCTAATAATACTTTAAAAACTAAAGCACAAAATTCTTTATCAGCTGTTGTGATTTCGTATTCTACACCTGTTTTTGGATTTCTTGCCTTTATTTTTTTTTCCTTAGCTGATGGCAAAAATGTAACTATGCCGTCAAGTAATGGCTGTACGCCCATATTCAGCAAAGCCGAACCAGCATAAACTGGAATAAAAGCATTTATACAAACAGCTCGTCTTAAAGCAGAAAGCACATCTACTTGACTAAAATTACATGATAAATATTGCTCAAAAAACAATTCGTCTGCTTCTGCAAGAGCTGTAAGCATATTTTCTCTTTGTTCTTCAAGATAATTTTTTTCTTGCTCTGTTAATGTGAGCTCAATAATTGTTTCGCCCTTATCTTCTTCGCTAAAGTAAAGTTTTTTTGAATGAAGCAAATCAAGAATACAATTTCTTCCCTCCTTATCAGTATAAGGTAAGGTAAGGGGGTGAGCATTTGCTTGCAAACGTGTGCGAATTTCTTGCAATGTATTGTCAAAATCAGCACCTATTCTATCAATTTTATTGATAAAAACAATTTTCGGCAAAGAAAATTTTTCCGATTGCTTCCACACATATTCTGACTGTGCTTGCACACCAGATAAAGCACAAAATACAGCTACAACGCCGTCTAACACTCGTAAAGAGCGTTCAACTTCAACAGTAAAATCAACATGTCCTGGCGTGTCAACAACATTTAAAGTATAATCATTCCAATAGCATGTTGTACAAGCTGAAGTAATTGTTATTCCTCTTTCTTGCTCTTCTGGCATATAGTCCATTGTGGCAGTGCCATTGTGCACCTCGCCCATATAGCTGATTTTCTTTGTATAATAAAGTATACGTTCAGTCAGCGAAGTTTTTCCCGCGTCAATATGGGCTATAATACCTATATTGCGTATTTTATCTGCAAGTTCTTTACACATATTATTCAGCAAAAGACAATGTCTTCTGTTCCTTTATAAAGATTTTTTGTTCAAAAATTGCCTCATAATAGAACTCTAAGCCATCGCCTACAATTATATATGAAGAAAGATTTTTTGCGTATTTATTTTCTAAATCAGTGTTGAAAGCATTTTGAGCTATAACAGAAATCCTTCTTTTATGTTTCACATCAGCTATATTTTCAAACAATTCTGAATTTGGGTAGCTAATTTTAAATATTTCTCTATTTTTTCCACAAATTATTGTTGGCATGTCAAAATATTTATAAAAATTGAAATCATATTTCTCTGCAACACTTTTAGCATTGTTACAATCAACATTTCCTAAATAAATACAATTACTTATAAAACAACCTATACTTATTTCGTCAAAAAAAGTTCCCAAAAGTGCTTCCTCTTCAATGCAAAAAACTTGTTCTAAACCAAGTAGTTCAATACAAAGCATAATCTCTTTTGATGGTCTTTCTTTAAATACTATAATAACAGGACTTTTAGTCATTATAGCAGGCATAATTGCTGCAATAAATAAAGCTGGAGAAATAAAATCTTTATCTACTATATATAAGGATGCTGACACTAATTCTTTTTTATGAACATAAGAAAAAGCACTCACTTCTTCATTTGTATAAGAAGGAAAAAACTCATCTAACAACTTGAAATGTAATGCAATTGCAGATTTGACACCAGCCTTATACAGGGGCACAGCCTCTTCATACGCAAGAGCCAAAAGACTGTCGTCTAATCTGTATTTATCAAAAGTAGCCTCCTCGAATAGAGAAGTACCTACTAAAGAAATGTCTTGTTTTTTATTGAGATATAGTTCTTCCACAAAAACACCTTAAAAACTCTTTTATTTTTTTCTCTTTTCTACTTGTCAAGTAGCTAAAGAGGTATTAACTTTTAACTAGTGTGATTAAGTATGTTCAAAAAAAAATAAAGAGTCAACTCAAAAAGAGTGACATAAAAACATACAAAACGCGTTAAAATAAAATATATTAAAGGTTAAATATGACAACACAGATTAAAACTTTTGCTTTACTTGCTCTTTTATCAGGCCTTATTATTGTGATGGGTGGTGCTATTGGCGGCCAAACTGGCGTAGTTATTGCCTTTGCTTTTGCATTAATTATGAATGTTTCTTCTTATTGGTTTTCTGATAAGATTGTTTTAAAAATGTATAAAGCAAGAGAGCTTTCTTACAACGACTCTCCTTATCTACATAATATTGTTGAAGAATTAGCACACAATGCTGGCATTCCAAAACCAAAAATATGCCTTATTCCTGAACAATCACCAAATGCATTTGCAACTGGCAGAAACCCAGAAAATGGCGTTGTTGCAGTAACAGAAGGCATTATGGCTATGCTCACACCAGAAGAATTGCGTGGTGTTTTAGCTCATGAAATTGCACACATAGCTCATCGCGACATTTTATTACAAACTGTTGCTGGAGTTCTTGCTTCTGCAATTACTTCTATTGCTTCGTGGTTGCAATGGTCTGCTATTTTAGGCGGTAATAGAGATGAAGAAGGCAATTCAAATATTTTTTCTGCACTTATTCTTGCTTTCTTAGCTCCTTTAGCAGCTTCGCTTATTCAAATGGCAATCTCAAGAACGCGTGAATACCACGCGGATGCTGGCGGTGCGAGCTATTGTAATGATCCTCTTTCACTTGCTTCTGCTTTATTTAAAATATCAAATTATTCAAAGCAAGTGCCTATGCAAAATGCAAATCCAGCTACGGAAAACATGTTTATCATCTCCCCTCTTGCTGGTTCAAAAATGGCCTCTCTCTTCTCAACTCACCCACCTACTGAAGAAAGGATTGCAAGATTACAGGAGTTAGCAAAAAATAACGTGAACAGGCAATAGCCTGTAAACAAAGGCTTTGGGGATTATCCCCACGCGAGTGAGTGAAAACCACGCTTTTCACGAACGAGGTTTTGTACACAAAGTGCCAAAACAAATACTTTCAGGTAGAAAGGATTGCAAGATTACAAGAATTAGCTAAAAATAACGTGAACAGGCAATAGCCTGTGAACATATGCTTTAGCGAGTGAGTGAAAACCACGCTTTTCACGAACGAGGTTTTGTGCACAAAGTGCCAAAACAAATACTTTCAGGTAGAAAGGATTGCAAGATTACAGGAGTTAGCAAAAAATAACGTGAACAGGCAATAGCCTGTAAACAAAGGCTTTGGGGATTATCCCCACGCGAGTGAGTGAAAACCACGCTTTTCACGAACGAGGTTTTGTACACAAAGTGCCAAAACAAATACTTTCAGGTAGAAAGGATTGCAAGATTACAAGAATTAGCTAAAAATAACGTGAACAGGCAATAGCCCGTAAACAAAGGCTTTGGGGATTATCCCCACGAGAGTGAGTGAAAACCTTTCAAAATACCTAGTAATAAATAATTTGAAGTAAAATTAAAAATAGTATAGTATAGCTTGCGTACACAAAAAAGTTCTCTGCTTTTTGTGTGTGCAAGCTATATTTTGATTATAAACACCTATTATATTACTCTTAAAGGCAAAAACATGTCTCAAATTAATACTTTACAAAATGACGATGCTTTAGAAAAGTTAGATAAACAATTACTTGATATCATTCAAACTAATTTTCCTATATCTCAAAGACCTTACAAAGATTTAGCTCAAATGCTAAATTCAAGCGAAGAACTTGTTTTTCAAAGAATTGAAAAACTCAAAGAAAGCAAATTAATCAGACGTTTAGGCGCAAACTTCCAATCTTCAAAACTTGGATTTCGCTCAACTCTTTGTGCTGCTAAAGTTCCAGAAGACAAGAAAGAAATATTTATTAAAACAGTAAATGCTCTACCGGGTGTTACACATAACTACCTAAGAAAACATGAATTTAATATCTGGTTTACTCTTATTGCATCTTCTTGGGAAAAAGTGGAAGACACTTTAGCACAAATAACAAAAGAAACTGGCATTGACATTATTAATCTACCAGCAATAAAACTCTACAAAATCAAAGTAGATTTTAAACTCGCTGAAAACAATTAACATACTGATAATAAAGGAAAATACATGAAAGTATTACCTACAGTTCTTACAATAGCTGGTTCAGATTCTGGCGGCGGAGCAGGCATTCAAGCAGATATAAAAACAATCACCTGCTTAGATGCTTTTGCAATTTCAGCTATAACAGCACTCACAGCACAAAATGGCTTAGGTGTTGACGCTATTCACCCTGTACCTGCTGATTTTTTAGCACAACAATTAAAAACTCTCTTTGCTGGTTTTAGCCCTAAAGCAGCAAAAACTGGCATGCTTTTTTCATCTGAGCTGATTGAAGTTGTAGAAATTGAATTAAAAAAATATTTTTCAGAAAAAGAAAAATTCGCTCTCGTTGTTGATCCCGTATGCGTAAGCCAATCAGGGCACAAACTTTTGCAAGAAGATGCTATTGACGCTTTAATCAATAAAATAATACCCTTAGCTACTTTGCTTACACCAAACAAGCCTGAGGCTGAACATCTAACCGGTATTGAAATCAATAGCGAAGACGATGTGCATAAAGCAGGTAAAAAGCTTTTAGAAATGGGGGCTGAAGCCGTGCTTATCAAGGGCGGACACTTTGAAGACCAAAAAATAATGATGACAGACTGGCTTATCACAAAAAATTCTATTCAAGCTCTGCATCAACCGCATATCGAAACAAAAAACAATCATGGCACTGGTTGCACACTCTCTGCTGCCATTGCATCTTATATTGCACAAAATCTTCCCCTTGAAGTTGCAGTAACAAAGGCTCAGGCTTATTTGAATGCAGCCTTGAGAAAATCTTTTGCTGCTGGGCTTGGGCACGGTGCACCTTGCTTTAAAATCTAAAACTATTTTAAACTATTTATAAAAGGCTCTTATGTCACACACAATTTCTATAGTCTTACCAGTATATAATGAAGAAGGAAATATTTTTCCTCTCTTTGAAGAAATAAAGAATGTTATGTCAAAGCTTGATAATGATTGGGAAATCATTTATGTAGACGACGCGAGTAAAGATTTTTCTACTCGCAAAGTCAGAGAGCTTATGCAAGATAATAAGAACATACAACTGCTTGAATTTGTAAAAAACTGTGGTCAATCTGCTGCTTTTTGTGCAGGTTTTGCTGCAGCTAAGAATGATCTTATCATTACTATGGACGCAGACATGCAAAATGATCCTGCTGACATACCTAAAATGCTTGAACTTTTTGACAAAGGCAACGATATGGTTATAGGCTGGCGTCACAAAAGAAAAGACACTTCATCAAAAAGGCTGGCGTCTAAAATTGGCAATGGCTTTAGAAAAAAACTCACACAAGATAATGTGCATGACACAGGTTGCTCGCTAAAAATCATGCGTGCGAGCATGGCAAAAAAATTACCTTTGCAATTCAAGGGCATGCATAGATTTCTTGTCAGCCTTATGCAAATGGAAGGTGCTAAAATAGCTGAAATCCCAGTAAATCATAGAGATAGGTTCACTGGCGTTTCAAAATACAATACTTGGGCTCGTGGCATTGCAGCTTCACAAGATTTGCTTGTTGTAAACTGGTTTTTTAGAAGAATAAAAAAATATCAATTAAAATCAGATATTGTGACAACAAATTCCCGTCCAGCAACAGGCTCTATTTCTTGTTCTTGCAATGATAATTCTGCACAAATAAGTGAGAGTGTGCCAAAATCTAAAGATCCACATGACAGAGAGAACAAAGCATAAATGCTCAAATCTATTATAAAAATAGCCTCTATCTTTATTTTTCTTGCACTTGGAGCTTATATTTTACAAGCAGTTGAGCCAAGCCAAGAAGCCTATAAAAAACTGATAGACGAACACTTTAAAGCGCATGGCTTGTGGGGAATTCTTTTCTACATTGGCTTTGCTGGACTTATGGTTTGCTTTGCGGTGCCTCGCCAGCTTATCTCTTTTGTGGGAGGCTATGCTTTTGGGGCAGTACTAGGCTGTATATTTGCTACTCTTGCAACGGGCTTAGGCTGCGTTCTTTCTTTTTTTTATGCACGTTTAGTTGGCCAAAAATATGTACAAAGAAAATTTGGAAACAAAATCCAAAAAATGGAAAAATTTCTTTCAAAAAACACCTATAGCATGACGTTAATCATACGTTTATTACCTGTTGGTAATAATTTAGCTACAAATATGCTTGCTGGAATGACAAAGATTAAGCCACTTCCTTTTATACTTGGCTCTATCACTGGCTATATTCCGCAAAACTTTATTTTCTCTCTCTTAGGCACAGGAATTCAGCTTGGCACTTATACACAAGTTATTGTTTCTGCAATACTTTTAATAATTGCTACTCTACTTGGCTGGTTTCTTTATAATAAAAACAAGAAAAATATTTCTGAAATAGAATAAAACATAACTTTAAATATATAAAGGAAAAACAAATGAACACACATGGTTTTAAACTCATAAAAGAAGAAAAACTTTCAGAAGTTGGTGGTATAGTTAAACTTTTCAAACACGAAAAAACAAATGCAGAACTTATTTCTGTATGTAATGACGATGTAAACAAGTGTTTTGGCGTAAACTTTAGAACACCGCCAAAAAACTCTACAGGTGTAGCTCACATTTTAGAACATTCCGTTCTTTGTGGTTCACAAAAATTCCCAACAAAAGAACCCTTTGTTGAACTTTTAAAATCTTCATTGCAAACTTTTTTAAATGCAATGACCTATCCAGATAAAACCTGCTATCCTGTTGCAAGCACAAATACCCAAGATCTTTATAATTTAATGGACGTGTATATGGACGCTGTTTTCTTTCCGCGTGTTCGCACAAGTGAAGGAAAAGACATTTTAGCTCAAGAAGGCTGGCACATAGACACTTCAGAAGGTAATACTCTTGACAAATGGCAGTT
>CAYJHN010000035.1:8962-11173 GCA_964369985.1 uncultured Desulfovibrionaceae bacterium
GGCGTGTATTCTTCGCCTGATTCCCTTCTAGCTGAGCAATCACAACAATCTGTTTTTCCTGATAATCTTTATTCACTTGACTCTGGTGGTTCACCTGAAAATATTATCGAACTCACTTTTGAAGAATTTGAAGAATTTCATAAACTCTATTATCATCCATCTAATGCCCGCTTCTTTTTCTGGGGCGACGATGACGAAGAAACACGCTTGAAAAAAGTTGATGATGTAATTTCTGCTTTTGATAAAATTGAGCCATCTTCTTCTATTTCTTTACAAAAAAGATTAGATACTCCAAGAAAGATTGAAGTTCCATTTGAAATTGCAGAAGATGAAAATGCTGATAAAAGCAAAATAAAAGGGCATGCAACTGTAAACTGGCTTTTGTGTGAAACCTACGATGTAGAAAAAAATCTTTTATTCTGTATGCTTGATCACATTTTAACAGAACTCCCAGGCTCAGCTCTCAGAAAAGCTCTTATTGACTCAGGACTTGGCGAAGATATTACAGGTCATCTTGAAGGCGATTTAAAGCAAATGTATTTCTCTATTGGTTTACGCTCTTTAGAGCTTGGCAGAGAAGACGAAATGGAAGCTCTTATTCTTGATACATTAGCTGATTTAGCAGAAAATAAAATTCCAGCAAAAGCGATAGAAGCAGCTATAAATGCAACTGAATTTAATCTTCGTGAAGCAAATACAGGTAGATATCCTAAAGGCTTAGTTGCAATGACTCAATGACTTACTCATTGGCTTTATGACGAAGATCCATTTACAGCCCTTGCATGGGAAATGCCTTTAGCAAGCATTAAAGCACGTATTGAAAATAAAGAAGAAATATTTGAAAATCTTATAAAGGAATACTTCTTAGAAAATCAGCATAGAGTTCTCGTAAATCTTGTTCCTGATGCCTCATTAGCACAACAACGTCAAGACGAAGAAAGAGCAAGAGTTGAAGCTCTTTACAATGCAATGAGCGAAGAAGAAAGAAACTTTACAGATAAAGAAAGTCAAAGACTTCTAGCAAGCCAAGAAAAAGAAGACAGTGCTGAAGCTTTAGCAACAATTCCAATGCTTACTCTTGCTGACTTACCACTAGAAAATCGTTCAATTCCTTTAGAAAAAGCACAAAAAAACATGCCAATCTATAGACATGCTATAGAAACAACAGGCATTGTATATTCTCGTTTTGTTTTTGATCTTGAATGTGTAGATTACAAGCTTCTTCCTTATCTTTCTCTTTATTCAAGAGCCCTTACAGAAATGGGCACAAAAAACTATGATTTCATCAACTTAGGCCTCGAAATTGAAGCAACAACTGGCGGAATAGGAGCCTATTCAAGCATACAAGCTCGTCTTGGTTCAAGCGAGCCTTTATCTTCCTTTATTCTTTCTGGTAAAGCCACTAAGGACAAATTAAAAAACCTTGTGGACTTGTTTGAAGAAATCATTTTCAATATTGATTTTGACATGCAAGAACGCTTTAGCCAAATGGTTTTTGAAGAAAAAGCAAGACTGGAACAAGCCATTATCCCTGGTGGCCACTCTTATGTTTTATCACAGCTCAACGCAAGACATTCAAAAGTTGGTGCGTTAAATGAATATACCCAAGGTGTGAGCTACTTAGAATTTATAAGAAAACTTGCAGAAAACACAGTAGAAAATTGGAGTGAAGTATTAGCAACTTTACAAAAAATTCATGCTTCAATCTTCAAAAAGTCAAATGCTCTTTTAGATTTAACTGCAAATGCAGAACTTTTAGAACAAGCAGAAAAAGTTTTCAATCCACTTTTAGAATCTATTGAAAAAATTGAAAGCAATGAGGACAAAAAAGACTGGAATATCAACCTTGTAAAAGGCAATGAAGCCCTTGTTGTGCCAGCTATGGTAAACTATGTTGGTATGAGCACAAACTTACATGAAAATGGTTATACATTTCATGGTTCTGCACTTGTTATCAGCCGTTTCTTACGCATGGGCTATCTTTGGGATAGAATACGCGTACAAGGCGGAGCCTATGGTTGTTTTGTAAGATATTCAAGAGCATGTGGTTCTTTTGCCTTTGTTTCGTATAGAGACCCTCAAGTGGAAAAAAGCCTTGAAGTATATAAGAAAGCACCTGATTTCTTAGGAAATCTTCATTTAAGCGAAAGAGATTTAACCTGTGCAATTATTGGCACAATAGGAGATATAGACACATATATGCTCCCAAGT
>CAYJHN010000035.1:11183-12363 GCA_964369985.1 uncultured Desulfovibrionaceae bacterium
CTTACTTCTTTATGGCGTGATTTAAGTAATGATACAGAAGAATTGCGTCAACAAATCCGTGAAGAAGTATTGGGCACTACTTTAGCTGACTTCCAAAACTTTGCAAAACCACTTGAAAAGGCCTTAGAGCAAGCCCAATGTGTTGCTCTTGGCGGAAAAGCTGTAGAAGAATATGCTAAAAACAATAATTGGAATATCAAAAAATTAATTTAATATGCCTTTTTACTACAAAAAAGTAAAAAACGCGTATAAAAATTTGAATCTAGATTGATTTAATAAAAATCTTGCATAATTTTTGAATTCACTTTATCTTTTTTAAAATTAATAAAAACTATATAGCTTTATATAGAAATTTATTTGCAGTTCACTTAGTTTACTAAGTTTAATATTGAAGGAGTCTTGTATGTTGTCTACCATTAAAAAATTTGCCTTAACTTCTGTTTGTTTGCTTGCTTTGGTTGCTTGTAAAGCAGAAGAAAAGGTTGTAATCCAAGAAAAAGCCCCAGAGCCACCAAAAATTGCTGTTATTAATATCGAACAGATTTTACAACAAAGCACACAAACACAAAAAGCTATTGATCAAATTGCAAAAGTTCAAGAAGCAACACAAAAAAACCTCACTGCAATTGAAAATAAACTCAAAACATATAGATTCAAACAAAACTCAGCCTACATATTGCATCAAGCAACAGTACGTATGCAAGGCGAATTTGATGAAGCAAAAAACACAATAAATCAACTGCTTTTTACAAGTTTACAAGGCATTATTGCTGAAGAAAATAAAAATTACGATCTTATTATTGAAGCCTCTGGTGTGCTTTACACTGATCCAACGAAACCAACTACCATAGACATAACATCAATGGTAAAAAGCCGTTACGAACAATCTTCTATAGCCTATCCAGCTTTGCCAAAACTAGTTACCAATCCTCAATTACCAGCTGACGAACCATTAGCAAAAGAATTGAGAGGAAAGTATTAATAAATTTACTTTCTTGCGAGGGGGAAAACATGCTTTTGTGAACAAAAGACAAGGTTTCCCCCTCGCTGACGTGATTCTAATTTGTTTCGCCACTATGTGGACGAAACCTCGCTTACAAGAGACGTGGCTCTTGTTTCGCTCGCTAAAGTCTTTGTTCGCTACACTCACTTTTGTATTATAAATTTTAACTAGACAAAG
>CAYJHN010000035.1:12373-12717 GCA_964369985.1 uncultured Desulfovibrionaceae bacterium
AATAACCTCCCCCCTCGCTCACTTATAGAGGCCTCTCCCCCTTTCTTCCAAAAAATTTTTTAATTTCACCGCATCAAAATATGCTTTAAGCTAAATATTATTTAGCGATGCATAAATATTGAAATTATTTCCATGAAGACAATCCTACTTAAAGCCGAAAACACAAAAAAAAAGGAAACACTATGTTTCCTTTTTTTTGTGTTAGTAATCTACTAACTTATGGCTTTTCTTCTCATTTTTACCATAAAAGAAGAATCTTATTCGTCTTTAAGCATATCTGCATTACGTTCACAAATAAGCTCATACATTTTATTTGCAATACTTTGTAAATCAGGTTTTGCGTA
>CAYJHN010000036.1:0-12578 GCA_964369985.1 uncultured Desulfovibrionaceae bacterium
GATGAAGCACTATAGATCATCACAAGTCCTAAAATAGTGAGAATGAGAACAATGCAAACAATCCACCAATCAAAGGAGTAGAGCGGATCAGAGTCAATTTCAATAACTTCTTTCTTATTTAATTTATTGGGTGTGAGTGCCATAGTATTTTCCTCGCTAGCTTTGCAATTTACTGCTTACATTGTTCTTTGAATATCAAGAGCAATAGCTTTAAAGTCTTCGCCGCGTTCATTGTAGTTTTTGTATTGGTCAAAAGATGATGTAGCTGGCGAAAGCAAGATAACATCATTCTTTTCAGCTAATTTATACAGATATTGCATAGCATCTTTAAGTTTTTCTTCGTAGTGCAAAGTAATTTTGCCTTCCCATGCTTTTTTGAAATATTCTGAAGAAGCACCAAACATACAAACGCTTTTAACTTTTTCTTTTAATAATGGAAGAAGTCCTACTAAGTCACCACCTTTGAATTTGCCACCAACAAGTAAATGCACTGGTCTATCAAAGGCAGAAAGAGCAACACGAAGTGAATCTACTGTTGTTGCCTTGCTGTCGTTTACAAATAAGATATTATTATGCTCGCACACTCTTTCAAGTCTGTTTTCAATAGGTATAAATTTTTCTAAAGCTTTTTCGGCATTTGCAAGCGAAACGCCAAATTCTTTTACAGCCATAAAGGCAGCTTCTGCATTTAATTTATTGTGGCTGCCAAAGAGCTGACTTTTGTTAAAGCGATCATCGTTTAATGTATAGACAGTTTTTCTTGCTTGTACATTGTATTCATCAGCAATTTTTAAAACATTATCACCAAAAATAGCTAAATCAGCTTCATCTTGACATCTAAATAAACGCATCTTTGCTTCTGTATATTCTTGCATGTCGTGATGATGATCTAAATGGTTTTCTGAAAGGTTTAAAAGCATTGCTACTCGTGGTTTTAACGAATGACAAGCTTGTAATTGAAAAGAAGAAAGCTCTAAAACAACAATATCAACCTTGTTTTTACCTGTTTTTCTTTCTAAAACATATTCAGAAAGAGGTGTGCCTATATTTCCACCAGTAAATACGCTAAATCCTTGTTCTTCTAACATCGCAGAACAAAGGCTTGTTGTTGTGGTTTTTCCTGACGTGCCTGTAATCGCAATAATAGGTTCAGAATCTAGAAATCTTGAAGCAAATTCCACTTCCGAAATAACTTCAGGTGGATTTGTTCTAGCTAAAAGTGGCATAATTTGATTTATTGGAGCACCAGGACTTGGAATGACAATATCAGCATTTAAAAAATCTTCTGCTTTATGTTCGCCAAAAATGCATGGAATTTTAGCCTCTTCTATAAAATTTTTAAAATCTGCTGTTAAAGAATTTGGGTTTTTATCCAAGATTTTAATCTTTGCACCTATGGAATGCAATAAGCGAATAGCTGCCTTGCCAGAAGCACCAAGACCAATGACGATGACTTTTGTATCTTTATCTATTGTTTTGAGTTTTGATTTGTCACAAGCCATAAGTATTTCCTTTTATTAGCGAAGTTTAAGAACTGATAAAGCGAGGAGTGCAAAGAGAATTGAAAGAATCCAAAAACGTATTATGATTTTTGATTCTGGCACACCCTTTAATTCGTAGTGATGGTGCAGTGGAGCCATTCTAAATATTCGTTTTCCTTTAGAGTATTTGAAATAACCCACTTGCATAATAACTGAAAGAATTTCTAAAACAAATACACCACCTGCAATGATAAGCGTAAACTCTTGCTTAGCTAAAATAGCGATAAATCCAATTGCGCCGCCAATTGAAAGCGAACCAACATCGCCCATGAAAACTTGTGCAGGATAGGCGTTAAACCATAAAAAGCCAAGTCCAGCTCCCATTAAAGCAGCAGAAAAAATAAAAACTTCACCTACTTGCGGAACAGCTAATAATTGCAGATATTTAGAAAAAGCAGCATTACCCGCTACATAAATAAATATTGAATACACACCAAGCACAATAACCGATGGGGTGATAGCAAGGCCATCTAAGCCGTCTGTAATATTAACGGCATTTGCAGTTGAAACAAGTACGAGTAAACCAAAAGGAAGATATAACCAGCTAATATCAGGAATAAAATTTTTGAAAAATGGAATAGAAAGCTGTGTAGGGTATTGAGTAAATGAAAGCAGAGCAACAAGGGCTACTGTGCCCACAAATAAAAGGCCAGTCATCTTTTGCCTTGGTGTAATACCCTTATTGTGTTTGCCTTTTATCTTTGTATAGTCGTCGGCAAAGCCCACAAATGCAAAGCCAAGAAAAACAAAAAGAGTGAGTAATAGGTAAAGGTTAGATAAGTTTCCCCACAAAAAGATAGTTATAGTTACGCTAAAGCACATAAGCAAACCACCCATTGTTGGTGTTCCAGCTTTTGCTTGGTGAGTTTTTACGTCTTCGTGTATTGCTTGTCCGCACTTTAATCTTTGTAGCATGCGAATAAACATAGGCCCAAAGAAAATTGTTAGAACAAGTGCAGTAAGCATTGCACCTGTACCACGAAAGGTAAGGTATCTAAATATATTTAGAAAAACTAAATCTTGACTAAGTGGTACAAATAAATGGTATAGCATATTTTATCCGTATATTTCTCTAATTTTTTGTGAGTAGTGTTCTAGTTTGTTTGAGCGTGAACCTTTTACAAGAAAAAGACAATTGTCTAGTTGTAAATTTTTAATTTCATCTGCAAAAGCTTCTGGTGTGCTAAGAAAAGAAAGAGTGCCAGTGTAGGAGGATTTTTTCAATCCTTTTTCAAAAGCTGTAGCGTAGGCACCTATATAATAGATTTTTGAAACTTTTGCTAGTGCTAATTCTTGAGCTAAATTTTCATGTTCTTTTTCAGCAATTTCACCTAGTTCCATCATTGCACCAGTTAAGCAAATAAAGATTTTATCTTCATTTTTTTCGCTAGAACAATACTCTAATGCTGCTGTAATCATACGCTTAAATGAAAGTGGATTTGCATTATAGCAATCGTCAATAAGTGTTACTGAACCAAAGTGAGATATTTCAAAACGCTGACTTGGTGAAGTTGTTTTTGTAAAGGCTTGTATTATTTCTTCTTTACTCATAAATAAAGAAGCTATGCAAGCAATAGCAAGGCAATTTTCTGCTCCATAGTCAGAACGTAAAGGGGCTTTTATTTCAAATTCTGTATTTTCTATTCTTATTTGGAAAATACCCATTCCATTATTATCTAAAGCAATATATTTTGCATAATTTTTGCAATTTGTATCTAAAATAGAATAAAATTGTGTTTGTGAGCAATTTTTTAGAGCTTCATTTTTTAACTCTGTGTAATCAGCAGAGGCAAAGGCATAATATTTATTATTATTTTCTTTAAGATAAGAAAATAACTTTGTTTTATAATAAGCTGCACCCTTTGGTAAACCTTCGGCATGAGCAAGGCCAACATTGAGCACAAGGGCAATATCAGGAGTGATGATTTTTGCTATCTCTTCCATGTCATGCTCATGGCTAATACCTGCTTCTAAAATCCAAAAATCTTCATTATTATCAGTGTTTAATATGGTTAATGAAACACCAATTTGCGTATTTAAATTGAGATGGTTTTTTGCTGTTTTACCTTTTTGTGAAAGCACTTGATAGAGCATTTCCTTGACAGAAGTTTTACCAGAAGTGCCAGTAACTGCTATAACTTTACCTTTAAATTCTTCTCTTTTTATATGAGCAATTTCTTGTAAGGCTGTTATAGTGTTTTCTACATATAAAATAGCAATATCTTTATCTAATTTTTGTGCAATAAGTTCTTGCTCTTTTGACTTATCAGCAATAAGTGCTCTTGCATGTTTTTCTTGGCAAGATTTTGCAAAAGTATGCCCATCGCTTTTTTCGCCTTGAATACATATAAAAAGCGAACCATTGCTTACTTGCCTGCTATCAATACAAAAATCTTTTATTTGTATATCCTGAGCAGACGCAGAAGAAGGCAGGCTAAATGTATAATCTAGCTTTGCTTTTTTTGCTAATTGAATCAAGTCGTTGAAATTCATACTTTATTTGCCTATATGCTTTTTATAATTTCTTGATCAGAAAAAGGAAATTTTTCTTTGCCTATAATTTGGTAATCTTCATGCGCTTTGCCAGCAACTAAAAGTGCGATTTGATTTATATTTTCTTCTTTAGCAATGAGTTCACAAGCAAGTAATATAGCTTTTTTTCTGTCTACTTCTCTGAAATAGCCTTTTGCCTTATCAAGACCTTGTTCTACATCGTCTAAAATGCGTTCAGGATCCTCTGTACGTGGGTTATCAGAAGTAAGAATAGAAATATCGCTCAATTCTGAAACTGCTTGTGCCATAATTGGACGTTTTGTTCTATCTCTATCGCCACCGCAACCAAATACAGTATATAATTTTGCAAAACCAGCTGTTTTCAAAGCCTTTAATACATTTATAAGCGCATCAGGAGTGTGAGCGTAGTCAACAAAGGCGTGGATATTTTTTTCATTTGGTACTCTTTCAAGTCTGCCGCAAACGCCATTAAATGTTGACAAGCATGAAAAATCTTCAAGCTTATAGCCATATTGTAAGCCAAGTGCTATCAAGGCGAGCAAGTTTGAAGCATTATGTTGGCCAATCAATAAAGTATGTAAAATATATTCTTGGTCATCGTATTCAAGTTTGAGCTCTAAACCCTCTGGAGTAGAAGAAAGAATTGTGCCTTTAAGTGTTTTATTTGTGACATTTGCATTAGTCAAAGTAAAAGCAATAGCGTCCTTATGCTTTTCAAGTAAAATAACGCCATAAGCATCGTCAGCATTCACAATTTTAATTCTAGCTAAATCAAATAATTTTGCTTTAACTTTGAAATATTCAAGCATATTAGGGTGATAATCTAAATGATCTTGTGTAAGATTTGTAAATACAGCTGCGTCAAAATCTAAAGATGCAATTCTATTTTGATCTAAAGCATGTGATGAAACTTCCATCACTGCATAATCAGTCTTTGCTTCTTGCATTTCATTAAAAATTTTATGCAAGAAAAGGCAATCTGGAGTTGTGAGAGGAGCTGTCATAGAAAAATTTGGATATCGATAGCTCACTGTTCCAATCACACCCACATTCTTTTTCTGTGCAAGAAAGAAATATTCAATCAAATAAGAAAGTGTAGTTTTGCCATTTGTGCCAGTAACACCGATGAGTGGAAAAGAATTTTCTTTTGTATTATAAATACTTGCTGCAATTTCGCCCAAAGCAGCACGACTATCATCAACAATAAGAAGAAGATGTTGATATTGTGGAAATTTTTTTGTGAAATATTTTGAAATTTCTTTTTCGCAAACAATGTGCATTGCTTTTTGCTTTGCTGCATGCTCCATGTATTTTAGCTGCGTATCTAGAAGATCTACATTTCTTTCTAAAATTGGCAGAGAAATAAAGATGTCATTTTTTTCTACCTTTCTTGAATCTACATGTATAGCAAGCTTTTCATATTGAATTTTTTCAAGCAATTCTGCGAAAAGAAGATTTTTTTTCATCTTTTATTCCTTGTGTTATATTTTAAAAAGAATTTGATTATGGATTTAACAATGTTTTAAAGCAAGTTTATTTAATTATTTTGTGTGTCTTCTTGGTTTTGCGATACTTGTGTATTCTGACTTGTTTGCAAGGATTGATTTTCTAAATTCTTTTTTTCCTCTTCGTCAAGTGATAGCCACAATACACAGGGAATTTCTCTACCATCTTTGTCAACAAGTGGTAATGGAGTTCCTGGTGCAGGGTATTGATATAAAATAGAAAGCCCGCTTCCCCTTACTTCTGGATTTATTCCAAGAGGCATGAGAATATTTAAACTTTGCTTAAGACTTGTTCCAATAAGCTTTGGAAACTCTTGAATATTTTTTGAATATTCCACTTGAACAGTGGATATTTTTTCGTTTGCATTATCTTGTTTTTTTGTGTCTTGTTCAGCAAAAACAACGTCTGGCATATAGCCACCATAGGCAAGTACACGCGAAGCAACTTCTTGGAAAACAGGTGCAGCAATTGTTCCGCCGTATTGATTTGTAATTGGCTCATCAAGCATAACTAGTATAATATATTGTGGGTTTTCTGCTGGAACAACGCCAATAAATGAGGCAAAACGATCTTCACCATAACCACCAACATTGTTTTTTGCCGCTTTTTGAGCAGTACCAGTTTTACCAGCAACCCTGATACCATTTATTCTCGCTCTCTTACCAGTGCCGTCTGCTTCAACAACATCTTCAAGCATTTTCATGACTTCGAGAGTAGTGTTGTGTGAAAAAATTCTTTGTTCAACACTTTGAGTTTGGCTGTTATCCTTTATCAATTTCAAAGGTTTGAAAACACCGTCGTTAGTGAGTGTGAGGTAGGCTTGAGCCATTTGCAAGCCAGTCACAGAAATACTTTGCCCAAAAGAGCCAGCCATTAAGTCTACTTCTGACCAATCTGACGGGTTTCTTAAAATACCCTTACTTTCAGCAATACCAACATTTGTTCTTGCACCAAAACCAAGCTTAGAAAGGTAGTTATAGTACTTTTGCTTGCCTAGATCTAAACCGATTTTTGCCATGCCTATATTTGAAGAATATTTTATGATTTCATTGATAGAAAGTTCTTTCCATGCTCTGCCGTCATCTCGTATGGTGATATATTCGGTTTCCCAAGTGCCGTTTTCTGTGTTGTAGACTGTTTCTGGAGTGATGAGCCTTTCTTGCAGAGCAGCTGCTACAGGAAATGGCTTGAGAGTTGAACCAGGTTCAAGAGCATCGGCTGCGATACGGTTTCTGTAGATTTCAGGCGAAGAAAGCCTGAAGGTATTTGGGTTGAAAAATGGATATTGAGCCCAAGCAACAATTTCGCCGCTTTGTGCTTCAACAATGAGTGCACCGCCCCATTTCGCTGGCACTTCTGAGGCTGCCTTTGCTATAACTTCTTCAGCAATATATTGTATTTGTGCGTCGATTGTAAGGTAAATATCATCACCTTTTGGTGGGTTTTGCCCATCAACATAATAACGTCTGCCTTGTCCATCTTTATAGACAACTCTTTTTATTTCATCGCCTGAAAGATTTTCTTCAAAAGATCTCTCCACGCCTTCAAGGCCCATATTATCTATGCCAACAAAACCAAGTAGTTGACCCGCAAGACTTTTTTGTGGATATACTCTATCAAATTCTTTTGAAATGCCTATGCCTTCAACTCTTGCTTCTTGCAATTTCTTTGCTTCTGCATCGTTGATTTTTCTTTTTACCCAAACAAAGGCCTTGTCGCGAGCAAATAGTTCGTTGAGTTTATCTTCAGAAATAGAGAGTATTTCAGCTACTTTTTTTGCATTTTCTGATGGCGTAGTCATAGCTCTTGGATTTGCATAAATTGAAAAAGCTTCAATACTTCTTGCTAAAACGTGTCCATTTCTATCATAAATTGAACCACGTCTTGCTTCTACCATTTCAGTGTAACTATGCTGTCTGTTAGCTTGCGCAGCAAGGCTTGGCCCTTCTATTAATTGAATGTAAAAGGCACGAAACCAAAGTGCAACCCAGAAAAACAAAAATACGGCTGCTGCAAATTGAAAGCGACCTGTAACCCAATCCACACCTGAAAAAAGCGAATTAAATGTACGCTTTGTTTCGTTTTTTTCTATATTTATTTGAGATTTGAATCTATTTGGTGTAGGGGACTTTTTCATATATCACCTGTGTGGAAAGTATTTCTTTTAATTTGTTATGCTTTGTGAACTTGGCCTGTCGTCGTGAAGTGAATTTTTGACTTTTAATCGTCTTACTTGCCCTGAACTTGCTATACCCATGCCAATTTCATCAGCTTTTTTTTCTAATTCGTAAGGAGCGAGCAATCTGCTGTGTTCTACTTCAAGTTTTGCAGTGAGTTCAAATTTCTTGTCTAATTCGTTTTGTAATTTTCTTGCTGTGTAGAGGATTTCGTTTTTTTCAATACTTATCCAAATAGCAAGTGGAGCCAAACTTGCTGTAATTACAAGCGAAACAACAATAGTCAAAAGCCATGAAGCTATTGGACTTTTTTCTTTCTTTATTTTTTGAAAATTTCTCATAGAAAGCCCTTTTTATAAAATATATTCAGCAACACGCAATTTAGCAGAAGAAGCCCTAGGATTGTCACGAACTTCTTCACTTGTTGGTATAAGAGGTTTCTTTGTAATAAGTTTCACTTCTGCTTTATGTTTGCACACACAAATTGGTAAAGATTTTGAACAAAGACAGTCAGTTGCCCATGTTCTAAATTTGTGTTTTACAATTCTATCTTCAAGAGAATGGAAAGAAATAATTGCTATGCGTGCATTTGTATTTAAATAAGGAAGTATAGAATCTAAAAAGTTTTCTAGCTGATTTAATTCATTATTTACTTTCATGCGTATGGCTTGGAAAGTGCGTGTAGCTGGGTGATTTCTTGCTGTTGCACGCCATTTTGCAGGGTAAGCATTGTAAACAATATCAGCTAATTGCTTTGTTGTTTTAATGCTTTGGTTTTGTCTATAATCTATAATAGCTCTGGCAATTCTTCCAGCTTGTGGATCTTCACCATAAGAAGCAATACAGTTTTTTAATGTATTAAAGTCAACTTTATTTATGAAATGCTCAGCACTTTGTTCTGTGCTTGTCGCATTCATTCTCATATCAAGTGGGGCATCAGAATGAAAGGAAAAACCACGCTCAGCAACGTCAATTTGTAAGGAAGAAACTCCAAGATCAAGCATAACACCGTCTAGTTTTTTCCATTTAAGTTTTTCTAATCCTTGTTCAAAATCGGCATAGGTTAAATGCATGATATGCGCATTTTCATAGCCTGAAAGATTTTGCGTAGCACGGGCTATTGCGTCTTGATCTCTATCAAGCCCAAGTAAGTGTGCATTGCCTGAAACTCTGTCTAGTAGGGCTTTTGAATGCCCTGCAAGTCCAAGAGTTCCGTCTAAATAGTAGCCTTGTTCTTTAATGCAAAGAGCATCTAAAACTTCTTCTTTTAACACAGAGATATGTGTTGCATTTTCTGCATTTACAGACATGCTTTTCCTCCGCGATGTCATTAAATAACACGCTACATTAAAAAGGTGGATGTGGAATATACATAAACAAAATTATTTTATAAATTTTTACACATTCTCTAGAAAGTGTCAAGAAAAGCTTTATAGAGCGAATTTGAAGATATTTAGTAGAGCTATAATATTATAAGTTCACAATAATTTCGAATAGAAATAATATTAAAGAAGTGAAATTGAAAGCTTTGTCATTGTTTGCAAATAAAAAAATAGAAATAACTATCGTTTAAGTGTTCACTGTAAAGTTATCAAGGGAAATTATTTTCTTTGTTCTTCGCAGGCAAATGCTTTTGGAAATAAAAAAAGCACATAAAAAAGAGTAATAAAAAAAATAAGAGACATAAAAATAGCAATAGTAAAAAAGATACCTCCCACCTTATTAAAACCAGAAAAAAGTGGTAAGTAGGAAGATAAAAATGGAGAGGCTAATTGCCCAAGAAATATGGAAACCGTCATTACTGCCATGCCTTTTGTTATATTGCTTTTGTCAGAAAACTCTGAAATTGCGATTGAAGACAAGGGCATAGTAATACCCATTGCTATTGCATTACAGATTTGTGCAATAAAAAGTTGACTTACAGAATCAGAAAAATAAATAAGAGCATGCGCGCAAACAATTAAAAGCGGCACTAGAGGATATATGTATTTACCCAATATTTTTCTTATTTTTACAAGATTAAAAGAAATAAAAAATGAAACTAGGCTGTTAGTTGCCAAAATATAGCCAGCCATTGCAACAGTGCCTATATTTCTTTTATCCATAAGTATAGCAAGATTTGCGAAAAGCACATATACAGTTGCCATAAAGATAAAAAGAGCAGCTCCAACAAGATATACTTGAGGATTTAAAGCTTTTGCTTTGGTTTTTTCTTCTTTGTCAATAATAGTAGCATGTTTTGGTAAGAAGAAAAAAACTACTAACATAACAATAAAGCCGACAAGATAGATAGCAAAAGTATAGTTCCATGAATAAGAAGCAAGGATACCTGCTAAAGTAATAAAGACCATATTACCTAAACTTATGCTTGAACCAGCTCTAGCATAGACAATTTGTCTTTCTGTACCTTTAAAAAAATCAGAGGGTAATGTTTGCGAAAGGGGCATAAGAATACCAATACCCACACCAAGCAAGGCACGGAAAAAAAGCATGCTGTAAATATCGTGAGCAAAAGCAGAGGCACAGCCAGCAAAGCCATAGAGAAAGAGTGCAAATAAAAGAGTGTTTTTCTTGCCAAATTTTTTAGTTAATTTAATTGAAAAAAAGCAAGAAAAAATAACAGTTAATGCTGGAATGGTGAGAATTAATTGTACTAATGTTTGATTTACATCACTAAAATGAGCAGATAGTGTTCCCATTGCAGGCGAAATTATAGATGTTCCTAAAACGGAAATCGAAAAAATCAGATAGATGATAAGCTTTATCATGCTTTCTTTGCCTTTATAAAAAGTTAGCTCCTAGTTTTCAATGCTTTGAATATAGAGTTTTTCTTTTATTTCAGTGTTTTCACAGTGTAATACGCCTTTCATACCAGGATGAAGAACAGAAGTATGCTCGCCTTTATGGTTTTCTAAAGAATATTTACCGACAGATGGTCTTTTAAAACCGGGTACAAGTATTTGAATTTCTTTGAAATCGTGCCAAGTTGCACGCACGTCTATAAGCCAAGAGGTGTCACTTAGTTTTTCAACAACTCTGCCAACTATTTTCTTGCTAGGCAATTTTCCTGTGTTCACAAGGCTTGTTGGTTCGGCTTCAATTCTTCTATTTGGAAGGAAGAAACCAGTTGAAAGCGGCCTTGAGGCAACAGAAGCCAGTTCTTTGATCAAGTCCTTGTAATTATAGCTAAGCTTTTTTCTTTCTTGCATGCTAAGGGCAGATCTGTCTATAGCAGTTCTGTATATATCAGTAACTTGTGCTACATAGCTTGGACTTTTTGTTCTGCCTTCTATTTTGAGTGAAGCGACATTGATTTGTTTTAAATAATTGATGTAACGAATAAGGCAATGTTCGTGAGGTGACCAAATAGTTGAAAATTCATCATTTTCTTCAGCAATAAAAAGAACTTCGTCCTTGTATTCTGGATTTGTAAGATGAACAGCAGTGTCACGAAGTGAAATTTTTTCAAGATGTTCTGGTTTTTCTGCTAGAGTGATTTCTTTTGTTTTGTATTGAAATCTACATGGTTGCGAGCAACCTCCATGATTTGCTACTCTGTTATTTGCCCACATAGAAAGTAAGCAATGCCCAGAAAGAGCAAGGCACATTGCACCATGCATAAAAACTTCACATTCAATATCTAGCGAAGTAGTAATTTCTTTAATCATCTTAAAATCTAGTTCACGAGCAAGGTTTACTCTTGTAGCACCTTGTTTTTGCCAAAATTTTATAGATTCGATATTTACTGTATGTGCCTGAGTTGATAGATGAATATCAATCTGCGGACAAATTTCACGAGCAAGTGCAAAAACACCAGGATCGGCAATAATAAGAGCGTCCACTCTTTCGTTATCGTCACAATTTCCAAGTATTTCAAGTCTTTCTTTTACTTCTTTTAATTGATGATTGAAAGGCAAAGCATTTAATGTATAAAAAACCTGAACATTCTTTTCATGAGCTTCTTTAACTGCTTGCTTTAATTCTGATTCAGTAAAACCTTGAGATGCTTTACGCAAGTTAAGGCCAGTTCCGCCAAGATAGATGGCATCTGCTCCATAGGTAAGGGCTGCTTCAAATTGTTCTCTGCCACCAGCAGGCACAAGAAGTTCAGGTGATTTATTCATAATATTTCAAACTGTTAAGTTGTATAGAGGTTTTTGTATTCAGCATATACTTTATCAAAAGTGCCTTCAAAAATTGCTTTTCTTGCTTTTTTCACAGTATTTAAGAAGTAAGTAAGGTTGTGTAAGGAATTTAATCTAAATGATAATAACTCTTTACTCACATAAAGATGACGAAGGTAAGCCTTTGTGAAAGTTCTGCAAGTATAGCAATCACATTCAGGATCAAGTGGGCTATCGTCTTCTGCATATTGTGCTTTTTTGATATTGATCTTGCCTTGTGAGGTGTAAAGGGTTCCATTTCTTGCATTTCTTGTTGGAAGAACGCAGTCAAACATATCAACACCGCGTGCAATGCCTTCGATTAAATCAAGAGGTGTGCCCACGCCCATAAGGTAGCGTGCTTTGTCTTTTGGTAAAACAGGATCAAGAACATCAAGACATTTATGCATATCTTCCTTTGGTTCACCAACGGATAAGCCGCCTATAGCATAGCCTTCAAAGCCAATGTCTAAAAGCTGCTTGGCTGAAAGTTCACGCAAGTCTGGGTAGGTTACACCTTGCACTATGCCAAAGAGTAACTGTCCTTTTTCTTCAACCATTTCAGCTGGGTATGCTTCTCTGCAACGTTTTGCCCAGCGTGTTGTTTTTTCAACAGCTTTTAGGGCATCTTCGTGTGTAGCAGGGTAGGCAAGGCATTGGTCAAAACACATCATAAT
>CAYJHN010000037.1:0-1947 GCA_964369985.1 uncultured Desulfovibrionaceae bacterium
AAAACAAGAGTTAAGGCATTTAAATTGCTTTCACTTGTTTTTTGGTAATGTAAAAGAGCCTGCTCAATGTGAAAAGCGTAAATAACTAAGGCAGTTGTATTAGTGTTTATAGCTGTTGTTACAGTATATTTTGTTTTTATATTTTTATAGTATTCTAAAAATTCAAAATAGTTCATAGTGCCCTCGTAAAAAATCGGCTGTTGATAATAAATTTATCAATTAAGTTCAAATATTGTCAAGCAAAGCTTTTTATTGAAGTTTTATTTTTTAATTTGCGAAAAATGCCTAAGTAGAATATTGTTTTAACAGAATATATAGAAAGGAAATAAAAATGGATAGTAAACAAGTAGATATAAAGCAAGAAAAGACTTTTTTTGATGCAAAATGGTATTTGGAAAAAAATCCTGATTTGAAAAACATTCCTATGACTCTTGCTGAACATTTTCTTCTAAATGGCTGGAAAGAGGGTAGAAATCCTTCTCCTTTCTTTGATATGCAAGCATATCTTACTAAGCACCCTGAAATTCTACCAGTAAACGTAAATCCGCTTATTCATATGGCATATTTAGCAAGTAATGTGACAAGCACTGAATTGCTCTTTCATAAAGATGCCCTTGAATTAACAAAAGACTTTATACCAATTGAAAAAAAATCATTAAAACGTGTGCTTGTTTATGCTTCTTTGCAATATGGATCAAAAATTCCTGATTATGAAATATATTATCTTAAAAAATTAAAAGAAATTTCAGATGCTATCATTTTTATTTCTGATAGTCCCATTTTGGAAAAAGAGTTTGAAAAATTAGCAAGCATTGTAAACTATGCTTCTTGTAAACGCCATGAAAAATACGACTTTGGTTCATATCAACTAGGTATCGAATATATAAAAGAAAATATTGGTTTAGAAAATATTGATGAGCTTATTTTATGCAATAATTCTTGTGTTGGACCAATTTTTGAATTGGATGCCTTTTTTAAAAGCATGCAAGAGAAAAAAGTTGACTTTTGGGGTGCAACTTCAAATCAAACTCCAATAGCACATTTACAGTCTTATTTCTTGGTTTTTAGCAAAAAAGTATTTACTAGCCCTATATTTATTGAATTTTTTGAAAAAATCGAAAAACAAAAAACAAGATTAGAAGTTATTTTTAAATACGAAGTAATGCTTAGTCAAATTCTCAAAAATGCAGGCTTTTCTTACGATGCCTTTGTCAATGGATTAAGTGCTGAGGAAAGTAGAGCACAAGGCTTTGAACACGAAGATGTGACAACCTACCCATGTAATTTAATGCAAAAAAAACTGCCTTTTGTAAAAATGACTTTCTTGCTTAATCTTTCAAATAATTTCAGTGGGTTAAATAATACTTTGGAAATGATGGAAGAGTATAATCCTGAGCTTACCCTCTTAGCAAAAAAACATATTGGCAAGCATACCATTGCAAAAAATACTTGGTTTAGGCAAATTCCGAGTGCAGATGTTTTGCGTGAAGAAAGAAGAAAACGCTTTATGCAGGCAAAAATGGAAATAATAGAAGCAATGGACGCAGAAGACTTAGAAAGAAGAAAAACGCAAGCTCATGTTTCTGCACTAAGCCAAGTTGCAAGAGAGTCGCAAACAGTGCATACATATTTAGACGGGAAAAATGGCATTGAAATAGGAGCTTCTAGCCAAAATCCATTTGGTCTTGATAAAACAGGTGGTTATGCAAATGTTGACTTCAAATCTAGCCATGGCACACATTGGCAAACTGTAAAAAGTTTAGAGCCAGCAAAGGTAAATATAGTTGCCTCAGGTGATGATTTACCTTTTAAAGACGCTAGTTTAGACTATGTTGTAAGCTCGCATGCTATTGAACATTTTTTTGATCCAATTAAGACAATTAAAGAATGGCATAGAGTTGTGAAAGACGGTTCGTATATCATTATGATTGTACCGCATAAAGAAAG
>CAYJHN010000037.1:1957-12405 GCA_964369985.1 uncultured Desulfovibrionaceae bacterium
TTTGACAAGCTTCGCCCAATAACTCCAGTGCAAGAGCTTTTAGATAGGCATAGTGGAAAGCTCACTTACGATAGCTATGCTGCTGTGAGCCTTGAAAAATATGCTAAAGATACAAGCATGCAATTAGACAAAAGCGATTTGCCAGAAAAAATGCTTATTATAAAAGAAAATGATATGATCCCAGAAGGTTATGTTTCTGTTTATGATAGAGAAGAAATAATGTACACGCATTGGTCGGTGTGGAATACACAGGCTTTTGTAGATATGTGTAAGGCTATGCAGTGGAATATTATTGAAGTGCAGGATTATGACGATAAAGTTGGCAATGGATTTTTAGTAGTTTTACAAAAGTAAGTTTTGTGTTTTTTGATTTCTTTAACCTTTAAAAAAAGAATTTTCAATGAATCCAATCTATGTAACAAAAGCTTTTATGCCTCCTCTTGATGAATATAGTCAATATATTCAAGATATTTGGCAAAGAGGGATTTTGACAAATCAAGGCCCTTTAGTGCAGGAGCTTGAAACAAAGCTTAAAAACTTTTTACAAGTTGAGCATTTGCATTATGTCACAAATGGCACTCTTGCCTTGCAACTTGCTTTGTCTGCTTTAGACTTGAAAGACGCTGAAATAATTACAACTCCTTTTTCTTATGTTGCTTCTTGCTCAAGTGTTTTATGGCAAAACAACAAGCCTGTTTTTGTAGATATTGAAGAAAGTAATTTCACCTTAGATGTTACTAAGATTGAAGCTGCAATCACGCAAAAAACAAAGGCAATTATGCTTGTGCATATATATGGTTATGCTTGCGACGTTGAAAAAGTACAAGAAATTGCAGATAGATATAATCTAAAAGTCATTTACGACGCTGCTCATGCTTTTGCGTCAAAGTATAAGGGTAAATCCTTACTTTCTTATGGGGATATTTCTATTTGTTCTTTTCATGCAACCAAGCTTTTTCACACAATTGAGGGCGGTGCATGCATAGTAAAAGATAAGGAAATTTCAGAAAAAATTGAATTACAAAAAAGGTTTGGGCATAATAGTGATGAGCATTTATGTCTTGGTATTAATGCAAAACAAACTGAAATGAATGCAGCAATGGGGCTGACAAATTTAAAACATTTAGAAATGATTATTGCAGACAGAAAAAGAGTTTCATTTTCTTACACAGAAAAGCTTGAAAGCTATTTGCAAAGGCCTAAAATACAAGAAGATCTTGAATATAATTATGCTTATTATCCTGTGATTTTTTCATCAGAAGAAAAATTATTAAAAGTAATGAAAGCATTGAATGAAAAGAGTATTTTTCCGCGAAGATATTTTTATCCTTCACTTAATCTCTTGTCTTACGTTGATTATGTGAGCTGTCCAATTTCTGAAGATATTTCTAAACGTGTATTATGTTTACCTTTATTTGTAGGGCTTGAAGAAGAACAAATAAAATTAATAAGTGAAATCATACTAAAAGAAATAAGTTAACCTCTTGAAAATATGATTTAAAATAAGAAGAGAGAAATGCAGTGTCACAAATAAATTTTATGAAGAAAATTCCATGTTATGGTTTAACTTTTTTTGATTTTGATAATTTTAAAAAGAGTATAGAAAGCCTTTTAGAAAAAAAAGATTTTCTTGATATTAAAATTATTGAAAATTATAGCAAACATACTGAAGAAAAATTTAAGCCTTATATTTTTGATTTGCTTGAAAAAGAATTGATAAGTGAATATTTTTTATTTGATGAAAATGTGGCAGCAAATGCTCCAAATAAAATTTATTACGATCATCTGCTTTTAGATAAAAAAGTTCAAAAATCTAAATATACTATGATAACTGACTTAGATTTAGTTTTTGAAAATGACTGGCTTGAAGAAGAACTTGCGATTTTAAAAAACCATGAAGATGTTTTGTGTGTGGGTGTAGATCTCTCTCTTGAAAATCTGCCTGATATTGATTTGCCGCAAAAATGGGTGCATCCTGTTGTGAAGGGCAAGGAATGGTGGGTGCCTACACCAAGAGAAGAAGAAAAGTATTTGCTTGGATATACAGGTGGTTGGGGGCTATTGTTTAGAACAAAACAATTTCTTCTTATGCTTGAAGCATTTAAAAGCAAGAATCTTCTTATGCGTGACGAGCAAATGCATCATTTTGCAATACATTATAAGGCAAAATGGGTGCGAACAAAAAGAAATAAAGCCTACCATTTAACTTGGGATAATTATAGCAATAATGACGAATACATGCAGTGGAAATCGCAATTTTCTATAAATGAAATTTGGGATATGAAAAAAGCATGCAATTACACTATTTATAGAAAAGACATTGAAAATGCTAAAATAATTGAAGAAAAACAAGAATGGAATTCTTCTGCTTGGCTGTAAAATAGAAAATATTGCTTTTTATATTATACGCTTTTTAAAAGTGTTTAAATCACTTTGTCACATAAATAAAACACAAATGCCACAGGGGGGTAACAAAGAAATATTTATCTATAGATAAGAAAAAGATGTAATATACATTTTTATTTTTACATTCAGCATATACTTCTGCTGCTCATAAAAGCCTCTTGCATTTGTGAGAAAAAATAAAAGGAAGTGAAGATGAATATTTTAAATAATTACTTTTCTTATGTGCAGAAATTAGAATTTTCTTTTTTATGGTTTATACAAAATAAAATGCGAACGAAAAGCCTTGATATACTGATGCTTTTTTTTACAAAACTTGGAGATTTAGGCTTTATTTGGTTTGTGTTTGCCCTGTACTTATTTATTGAACCTGACACACGGATTATAGCAAAAACAATAGTGCTTTCTTTGATAGTGCATGTTATTATTTGTAATTGTATATTAAAAAAGATTTTTGCAAGACAAAGACCAGATTTAAGTGCAAGTGAGCGGAACTTTGCTTTTGTATATAAGGATTATTCCTTTCCTTCAGGTCATTCTTGTTCTTCTTTTATTGTTGCTATGATACTGTATTTATACGCAAACCCACTTTATTTTATTGGACTGCCTATTGCTTATGCAATAGGCTTTTCTCGTATATATCTTGGTGCTCACTATCCTAGTGATGTGATAGCGGGGGCAGGGATTGGTTGTGCTATTGGTTATTGTGTATACCATTCGCTATTTTGATTTGTTTTGACATGCTTTGGATAAATTTTTCTTTACAAGAGGCTTGCTTCTTTATTTATATAATTTTTTTAGGTTTATTTTTATGAAAATACTTCTTCTTACAGAGCTTTATTTACCAGTAATTAATGGGGTTGTCACCTCAACTTCAACTCTTTGTAATGCATTGCAAGAGCTTGGGCATGATGTGCGTGTGCTTTCGCTTGCAAGTAGGCAATTAATTCAAGATAATATCTACTATAATAAGGCTTATTCTGCAAATTTCATATATCCAAATGCTTTTTTTTCGCTTTTTTTAGATAAGAATATCTATAAAGAGATACTTGCATGGAATCCAGATATTTTGCATACGCAAAGCGAATTTTCAACCTTAAACTTTGCAAAGCAAATTTCAAAGAAATTGCATATCCCAATTGTGCATACATATCATACATCATATGAGGATTACACACATTATTTCTTAATGCCAAAAGAAAAGGGAAAAAAATTAGTAGCACATGCGTTAAGAAAAAGACTAGAACCTCTTTCACACATTATTGCCCCAAGTCTAAAAATAAAGAATATGCTCGAAGAATATGCTATAAATAAAGATATTTCTATTATTCCAACTGGAATAAACTTAGATTTTCCAATTTTTACGCAAGAAGAAAGAAATAAATTAAAAAGAGATATGGGGATAGCAAGTGGGAAAAAAATATTTCTTTTTTTAGGAAGATTAGCAAAAGAAAAAAATGTTGATATTTTATTAGAATATATGGCAAAAACAAAACATGAAGATTGGTTTTTACTTATAGCAGGCAATGGCCCACACAAAGGGCAATTAGAAAAAAAGGCAAAAGAATTAAATGTCTTAGAAAAAATACATTTCACGGGCATGGTTGAAAGGGAAAATGTATATAAATATTACCAGTTAGCTGATGTTTTTGTCTCTGCATCAACAAGTGAAACACAAGGATTAACCTATATTGAGGCTCTTGCAAACTCTCTTCCTCTTCTTTGTAAATACGATACATGTTTAGATAATGTTCTTATTCCTAATAAAAATGGCTGCTTTTTCAATAGTTTTGAAGATTTTGAAGAAAATGCTTTTTCTTTGTTTCAGCAGATAAAAGAAAAGAAGGTAAAAGCTGAAGCATTTAAAAGCGTAAAACATTATAGCAAACAGGAATTTGCTAAGCAGATTTTAAAAGTTTATGAAGAGTTAACTATCTTATAAAATTGGATTATTTTTTTAGCTTATAAAATTTATGTCTGCTTTTTTTCTTGTTGGAAGATTTATGTAGATTTCTTTATCACTATAACCAAAGCCAAGTGCTGAATATACTTTTTCATTTTCATTAATGCCAAGTATGTTTTTGACTTCTTTATTTGTATTGATAAAACCAACAAGAAAGCCTAAAAAACAAGAAGCTATACCCTGTGAATGCATAAGGATTGTGGCAAGCGTGCTTTTTATTGTGGCGTCTTCTATGGGCATGGAGGACTCTTTATCAGCATAGGCTAGTAAGACATGCGGAGCTTCTAGGGTGACAGCATTTCGCACATTTTCAAGATAGTTGAAAAGCGGGTGACTAGGAGCTGTTTTTCTAAGTCTTTTTAGGCATATTTGATAAATTTCTTCTACTTTTTCTTTTGAAGAAATAACAATCCATTTAATTTTTTGTTCGTTTTTTGCACTCGCACTATAGTCGAGAGTTCTTAAAATATCAGTAATAATAGACTCTTTGACAAGCTCTTTTTTAAAAGAACGAATAGAACGATTGCTCATAATAAGATTTTTTAAATCTTCAAAGTCTACATTTTGTTCAGCTTTTTTAAGTTCGCCTACTTCATTATGTATAATGATAGCATCATAACTACAAATAGCTTGACAGTGCCCGCAGTGAATACAGTTAAAAGCTTGTGGATTTTCGCTTTTTTCAGTGATAAAGGCCTTGTTATTCTCTAGAGAAATCACTCCCATAGGGCAGAATTTTTTACATTTACCGCAACCTACGCATTTTTCTTCTATGACTTTTATCATTGTATTTCCTCTAAATTAAAGCATTTTATATAGAACTTTAAAATGTATTTTCAATGCATTCTTTTTACCTAAAAATAAGCTTTAGTCAAGGACTTTACTATAAAAGTATTTTTAAAAATAAAAGCACCTATATGGAATAAGTGCTTTTAATGTTTTATTTAATTTATATCTTGAACATCCATAACAAGTTTAGGCCAATTTTGCTGATTTTATAAATCCATTTGCATTGCTTTATTGTCTGCAATTGTGAATCTTTTATCTGCAGGTGTTTTTTAAAGTTGTCTGAAATAGCCAATATGCTTATTATTAATAATTATATTTTTCTTTCTGTTACTATTGTGTTTAGTTTTTTTCTGTTTTTAAAGTCATCAAATATAATATAGAGTGCTGGCACAAGAATAAGAGTAATTAATGTAGCAAAAACAATTCCAAATGCAAGAGAGATGGCTACAGGAATCATGCTTACGGCTTGTGAGGAGCTTTCAAAAAGCATAGGGGATAAACCTATAAAGGTTGTTATTGTAGTGAGCATTATAGGTCTAAAACGTCTTATTCCAGCAGCACGAATAGCTTCAAAGGCATTTGCTCCTTTACGCATTTCTCTATTTGCAAAGTCAATAAGAACTAAGGAATCGTTAACAACAAGGCCGCATAAAGCTAAAATACCTAAGAAAGACACTACACCTAGCGTATAACCCATAATCCAATGGCCGCCTATAGCACCGATAACAGCAAAAGGAATAGCTATCATAATAATAAAAGGCTGCAAATAGGACTTAAAGGGAATGGCAAGCAGCACATATACAGCAAATACAACTAGAATTAAACTTTGGAAGAGTGCGTCCATACTCTCAGCCATATCACGCTGCATACCACCTTTTGACCAAGTTAAGGCAGGATAACGCCCTGCAAGAATTGGCAAGAATGAAGAATCAAGTTCTGCATAAACTATATTAGCCTCAGAGCTTGGGTCGGACTTTGCTGAAACTGATAATGATTTTTGCCCTTCAATTCTTCGTATGGTAGTTGGTACAGAAGTTGAAGAAATTTGAACAATATCTCGTAAAAATACTTCTTCATTATTAGGTGTTCTAATTATAAGATTTACAAAGGAATTTTCATTTTCTCTTTCTTTTTCGGGCAAACGTAATCGTACAGTAATTTCATCACGGCCTCTTTGCTGTGTGAGCACTGTTATACCTTGAAAAGCAGAGCGAACTTGCTGGCTTACTTGCGAAGCAGTAAAACCGAGTTTTTCTCCTGTAGGCGACATTTTTACTAGATATTCTTTTACAGTGTCAGTAGTTCCAGTTTCAATTTCTGAAAGCATAGAATATTCTGCAAGTTCAGTTGCTAAATCATTTGCAGCACGCTGTAGAACGTCATTTTCTCTATGTGCTAATCTTACAGTGAGGTCCTTGCCTGCCCCAGCACTTCCTCTATTAGACAAAAAGGAAAAACTTTCTACATTCCTAATTTCACCTGTTTCACTCCTCCACAACATAGTGACTTCGGAGGTAGAAAGAGGACGTGTGTCTTCGTCAGTTAGGTATATTCTTCCAAATACATATGTTCCTTGAACGCTAATATATACACCTGTTGCTAACTGCTCTCCGCCATTTTCTGCTATGACTTTTTGAGCTGCTGTAGCAAGCCTTGTTTCAATTTCTCTTAATTGTTCTTCAGAAGTAGCACTTGGCATAGCAGCCATAAAATAGGCATAGTCTTGATCTTGGCTTGGCATAAATTCTAATTGTATTCTACCAGATATTCCAAAAGAAAGAGAAAAAATAAGCATGCAAAATGCTATAGTTACAATTACATATTTATATTCGTTTATGTGATTAAAAAAAGGGCCGTAATGTTTTTCAACCATTTGAGTAAATTGCACACTAAACTTTCTTTGAAAAGCTGATATACGAAAGAAAAGGGAGCCTTTTTTAGGAGCTTTTTCATAGGCTAAGTGACATGGCAATACAAATAAACTTTCTATTAATGAACAAATAAAAACCACAATAACTACAGGAACAATAGCACTATACGTTGCACCTAATATGCCAGGTAAAAATAAAATTGGCATAAAGGCGACCATATTTGTCAAAACACTAAAAACAACAGGTGTTACAATTTCTTTTGTGCCAAGTACAGCAGCTTCTGCTTTACTATAGCCTTTTCTACGCCATATATGAACATTTTCACCAACAACAATAGCATCATCTACTACTATTCCAAGAGTAAGAATAAAAGCAAACATTGTCACCATGTTAATAGAGGCACCATAAGGATTTAAAAACAAAAATGAACCAAGTATAGAGACAGGAATGCCAAGGCTTACCCATATAGCAAGCTTTGGCTGTAAAAAGATAGCTAAACACACAAAGACTAAGATGACACCTATCAAGGCATTGCTAATAAGCATTTGGCCTCTTTCAGAAAAATCGTCAGCATAATTTGATTGAATTTCTAACTTCAAACCTCCTGGGAGGCGAGTGTTTAAATCTTCTATTACTTCTTGTGCTTCTCTTGCAACCTGAGCTGGCTTTTGTTCGCCAGTGCTTGAAACATCAATTAATAAAGCTGCGGAATTATTATAATTTGCCCATGAACGAGCCTCTGAAAATGTTTCCTTTATATAGGCAATATCTGAAAGCAATAAATTAATGGCAATATCGCCATGTATTGTTTCTATAGAACCAGCACCTAATTGTATGGAAGCATTTTTTACAGTATTTGCAACTTGATCTAGAGTAAGGCCATATTTTCGTAAAATATTCTGACTTATTTCTACTTGAATCTCACGATCATAGTCATTATCTATATTAACTTGAGTAATGTTTGGCTTTGCTATAAGTTCATCTTTTATTATTTCTGCCCATTCTTGCATAAATAAAATATCTGTCGAACCATAAAGAATGATAGACATAACATCTAAACTTCTCTTATTTATTGTAACAATTGGTGTTTCTGCTTCATCTGGAAAACTGCGTATGCGAGTGATTTCATTTTGAATATCTTGTAAAAACCTGTCTCTATCAGCTCCTTCAGTCATTGTTACAGAAACGCTAGCTACACCACTATTACGAATCACAGAAGATATTTCGTCAACATTTTCAACATCGCGAACATTTGCCTCAACAACTTGAACCATGCTCTTTTCCATTTCTTCAGGGCTTGCACCTGTAAGGGTAAGACTGATGGTAACAGTGTCTGTTTCAGAAGGCGGCATAATTTCTTGATGCATTGAGAACATAAAAATACAGCCCCCAACAAGCATAGAAAACATTAAAAGATTAGAGGCAACAGTGTTTTGTACCATCCACGCAATAGCACCTTGCCATATTCTTTTTGATGAAATTTTTCTTTCTGTAAAGTTTGCTTGCATGAATTATTCTCTTCCCATAGATCTAGAACCACCCATTCGAGGGCCTCTGGAATTTTCACTAGGAAATTGTTTAGCAGAATCGTCTGAATTATTTTCTTTTAATTTCTGCATTTCTTTAATTTTTTGCATTCTTTTTTTCTGCATTTCTTCTTGCTTTACTTTCTCTTCTTCTGAAATATTTATAATAGTTGGTTTAATTAATAAATCTTCTACAGGATTACTAATTCCTGAATGCAAAACAAGATCATTATCTTTCAATACATTTTCTTTAACAAAAACATTGTTTCCATCGCTCCAAACGATTTCAATCTTTTGATATTTCAAATGGTTTTCTTTATTAAGAAGCCAAATATTTTCATTATTAAAAACAGCAGAACGCGGAAGTTGAATAACATCATCGTATGTTCCCGCTAATATGCGAACATTAACTTGATCACCAAGCAATAAAGGAACTTTTGTATTATTATCTTGAAGAGCAAGAGGATCTTCAATACTTATTATCATCTTTCCCATACGTGATTCTGTTGTAAGTGCACTTACAATATGTTCAAGCTTGCCTTCCCATTTTTCATTAAAATTTGTTATAACTTCAATAGGAATATCAGTACTTTTATGCGTTAAAAGTTGATTATTATATAAAGTATCAACAGGAATAGCAACATCAGCTAAATATTTTTCTACAGAAACAAGTTCAGCTAAGGTTTCACTTGCTGAAATATGTTGCCCTACAGAAGCAGTTCGAGAGAGAATAAGAGCATCAAAAGGTGCTTTGACTTCTGTTTCTTCTAAATCATATTGGGCATTTAAAAGATTTACTTCTGCTATAGATAAATCTGAAAGAACTTGTTCTAGTTGTGGTCTTCTGAGCGTGAGTTCTGTATGCAGTGAGCTTGAGAGAATATCATCAGCCATCATACCTTCTAATTGTTTTAATTCTTCTTGCACTATGAGCTGATGCCCTAGTTCAAGAGTATGATCTGCCTTTACTTTTGCTAAGCTTGCTTTTAGCTTTCTGACTTCATTTTCAAAATTACGTTTTTCAAGTGAAAGTAATACAGCTTTCTTCTTTACTATAGCACCTGCTTCAAAGTTTTTTGCTAAGCTTTCAACTGTACCCGAAACCTTACTTTTTAATGCTATGCTTTGATAGGGAACAAGGGTTGCAATAGTGTCTATATAGATTGGAACAGAGCCTTTTTTTACTTGATAAACTGTAGCTGCTGGAGCCATACTTGGAAGTCTGCCACGTATTGCTTTTGGTTTAGTTAAAATATTATACGCAACCACAAGCAATGTGCAAAAAAGCACAGAAACACAAAGGATGAGCTTTTTATTTTTCATATATTTCATATGTTTATCCCTAGAGCTTTGTAGAGATCTATTCTTAATTTAAGCAGTTCTCCTTTTTCATTTATTAATGTTTTTTGCATATTTTGTACTGCTTGTAATTGTATAATATACCTTAAAAAGGTTTCTTGTCCTAGTAAGTATCTAGTTTCTGACTCTTTTAGAGCTGCTCTTTGATAACGATATTGATCGTGCAAATTTTCTATATATTCAATTTGTGCTATTTCAAGCATTAAGGCTGTATTTACTTCATCAAGAGCTTCTGAAACGGTTTTTATATATTGTATAGAAGCTTCTTTTGTAACAGCCTCTTGTCTTTTTGTTTGTGCGGATTTATTTCCTGCATCAAAAATTACGCCAGCAATGGCTGTTGATAAGCTTGTTGCCCAATTATTTAATAGTTCAGAAAGTGATGTAAGAGAGGCCGCTTGCGTAATACTTAAAGAAATATCAGGTAGATAATTAAGTTTTGCAATGGCAAGCTCTTTATGTGCAGCTAATAAATTATATTTAGCTGCACGAATATCAGGCCTATTTTTTAACAAATCAAGGGGAATGCCTGTTTGT
>CAYJHN010000038.1:0-1167 GCA_964369985.1 uncultured Desulfovibrionaceae bacterium
CTTGCCGAAAGATTTTGAAAAAATCTTTCAAGGCATCGCTTTTTAGTTCAAGCCGACTTTAGCGACAATGTATGGCTGGGTAAGGCCGAGGAGGTTGCAAGGAGGCGAGGCTTAGGGCTGCAAGCCCTATTGTCGCCTACCTTGCCCCCGCGGGAGGCGAGGGAAGAGCAAAAGTTAAAATTAACGAAGACGAAAATAAAAATCGAAGACGTATATTAAAACAAAAAAGTGCGAAGATTACTCTCCGCACTTTTTCACTATAAAATCCCTATTAAATCTTCGTATACACTTGTGTATTAGGCAAATAACTCACTTCAAATTGACTTGTAATGTTATTGAGTGTTTCAGAGTGTCCAATAACAAGAGATCCACCCATAATTAAATTTTCGTAAAAAGCGCCAACAACATTCTTTTTAACTTCATCGTCAAAATAAATAATAACATTTCGACAAAAAACAATATCAGACTGTGGCACGAGCTTTTTCACCATTGCTCTGTCGTTTAAGTTGATTTGTGTGAAAGAAACCAATTTTTTTACTTCTTGGTTCACTTCAAATAAATCGCCTTTTTGAGTAAAATATTTCTTTATATACTCTTTTGGTGTTGAACGAAGTGAATATTCTGTATAAAGCCCTTCATGTGCGGCAACAAGCATTGCAGGGGAAAGGTCGCCAGCAGTTATCTTTATTTTCCACTGATTTTTTTCTGCTTTAAGTAGCTCAAGCAACATTATAGCTAATGTATATGGTTCTTCACCGCTAGAGCAACCAGCAGAGAAGATATTTAACTTCTTATCTTTTTTATTTAATTCAATATATTTTTTGAAAACATGTTCATTCACAGTATTTAACTGAGGAACATTTCTAAAGAAAGAAGTTTCATTTGTTGTCATTTGTTCATAGAATTTATTAAGCTCTTTCTTGCTAGTATCTTTTGTTTTAAGATAAGTATAATACTCATCGTAACTATTTAACTCTAATTCGTTTAATCTTCCTAAGAGTCTGTTTTTGAAGAGATATTTACGAGTTTCTGTGACGTAGATGCCGCTTTGCTCATACAAGAAATCACGCAATTTTATAAATTCTGCATCTGAAATTTCTGAGTTTAATGGAGATTTTGCACTTTTTGACGTTTCAGATGAGACAGAAGTTCTACTTGTGAGTGTAG
>CAYJHN010000038.1:1177-6204 GCA_964369985.1 uncultured Desulfovibrionaceae bacterium
TGCTGCTTTCTTTATTTCTATCTAAAAAAGAAGAACTTTTAGTTTGCGTATTGTTTGCAGATGAAATTAAAGAATGCGAATTTACTAAATTTAACTTTGTTAATGTCGGATTTGCTGAATGTGCATTACTTGTTGCATTGAAAGAATTTGTAGGATTTGTGCTAGAAAATCTAGAATTAGCTGCAGTGCTTGTAGAGCCTTTGGGCAAATCTTTAGATAGAGGTGAATTTGTAGGTGGAACTTTTGAAAGTAAGGTAGATTTTTCTTTTTCTAAAATACGAGAACGCATTTCAGCAAGACTGTCTTTTTTTTCTAGAGTCTCATTATAGCTTGTTTTAAAAGCACTTGAAGTTAATGAAGAGCGTGTTGTTGTGCCTGTTATGTTTGATGTATTTGTAGTTGTTTGCCCACTAATAGGAGTAGCAGGAGTAACAGGAGTAGTATGAGCTACATGACTAACATGGGCTGGATTTGACGCTTTAGTTTCTCCTATTTTTGGGGCTTCTTGAGCAGCTGGACTTACAGTAGTACTAGGTTTTTTATAGGTGCTTCTATTTCCTTTTTTAGTTGTAGGCAATGGAATTGTTTTAGGTTTTTCCTGTGCCTTCTCAAAAGGATTGTTTGGCTTCAAAAAATTTGCTGTGTCTTTATTGTTTGTAGAAGTCATTTTTAACATCCCATTATTTTAAGAATAAATAGCATCCAAAATAGCGTCTGCAATTTTATCAACATCAAGAATATTGTCAGCAATACCAGCGTCAACAACAGCTTTTGGCATGCCATATACAACGCAAGATGCTTCATTTTGTGCTATAATTTTGCCGCCTTTTTCTTTAAACACTTTTAAGCCATTCACACCGTCGCTGCCCATACCAGTCATGATTACACCAACAGAATTTCTTGCAACTTCTGAAAGTGATTGGAATAAAACGTTGGCAGACGGTTTATAAAGCTCTGTTTTTGGTTCAACAGAAAGGCAAACCTTTAAGCCAGCTGCCACTTTTTGTAAGCTAAGGTGCGTTCCACCAGGTGCAACATAAGCTGTTGATGGCTTTAATACTTCGCCTTCTTCTGCTTCTTTTACTGTTATTTGGCAAATATTATTTAATCTTTCAGCAAATGCTTTTGTAAAGGTTGCAGGCATGTGCTGAGCAACAATAATGCTTGGTTTAAAATCTGCTGGAAGGGCAGCAAGCACTTTTTGTATTGCAGGTGGGCCGCCTGTAGAAATACCAACACCAACATAGCTACGCTTTGGTGAGCCAGTTCTTACTACTGGCGATGCTTTTGTGCTTGCAGTGCTCGTTGTGCTTGTGCGTGTAGCAGAGCTTGAAGTGGAAGGAGTTGACGATTTTGAGAAAAGTGAAGATGTGAAATTTGAAGCCGCTGTACTTTTGCTTTGTGTTGCTGAAGCAGAAGCTCGGGCTCTAAGCTGCATAAAGCGGCCTTTTTTGCCAACTGCTAAAACTTTATCACAGATGTTTTTTTGTAATTCATGTATAGAGAAGGAATCGTCACTGTATTTTGGAATAAAGTCTATAGCACCTAGTTCAAGTGCTTTAAAAGTTGCTTCTGCACCTGCAGTAGTGAGCGAACTTACCATAAGCACAGGCGTAGGATTTGTTTGCATAAGCTCTTTTAACATAGTAAGGCCGTCCATAACGGGCATTTCTATATCTAAGGTAATGAGATCTGGTTGTAATTCTTTTGCTTTTTCCAAACCTTCTTTACCGTTTTTTGCCATGCCAATAACTTCTATTTCACTTGAGGCTGCTAGCATTTTTTGTATCGAATTACGCATAAAGAGCGAATCATCGACTATCAAGACTTTAACCATTATCTAATCCTTAATAGAGTTTTTTAAATTATAGTTCACTTAGAATGAAAAAACAAGTTAATTGAAACTTATACTAAATTCTTTGTACGCACTTCAAGTTTAAAATCGACCTAAAAAGAAAAAACTTAAGTTTTAGCACAATGTATTGTCTGATATTTTTCTATTTTTCATCTGCTTGTTTGTTTTCTTGTGCAAGCATAATCATAAGCACATAACAAGCTGAAGAAAGTCTATTTAATGTATAAAGAATGTCAGGGTGTGAAATGCCAGAAGATTGTGCGTATATTGAATAAGCCGAAACTTCAGTAAGGCGTATTTTTGTTCTTAATGTATTGATTCTAATAGCTTCTTCGCCATGTTCAAAGCTTGGAACTATATGGTCATGGTGAAGGTATTTTAAAGGATTATGTGAATATTCGTGTATTTGATCAGCAGATAAGCCCTCTATTTCAAAGGGAGTAATTACCATATCCATGCAAGTAGCAGCCATAATACTATTTAAGGCAGATCGCATAACATAAAGCCATTCTTTGACTTTTTGACTTTCTGTTAATGTATCTAAAAAGAGGATATGGGCAAGGCAGTCGTCTAATTCACCACGAAATTTTATTTGGATATCGCCTTTAAAAATATTTTCATTTGCGTTTAACGCTGTGTAAGGCTTTATTTTAAGATATTGCGGAAATTTAGAAAAATCTAGTTCTTCTGCATGGGCTTTTGTTTGACGCAGAGGGTGTAGAGCAATGAAATTGTCTTTTTCTTTTAAAAAGAATCTTCCTTCTTTGTCAGTATACTTTACTTTAATATTCTTGGTTCTAATAATGGCTTTTTCTTCTTGTGAAAGTTCGTATTCAAGCGGAAGAATAAGCTCGCCGTTTTTTATATAAGCATGTTGCGGTATTGGCATAAGACACCTGTTTAAAGTTGTATTATTTTTTTTAAAAATACATGTCTTTGAGCAGAAAGGCAAGTCTATTATTTGTGCAGATATAAAAAAACCTTGTCTTAATTTAAAAAACAAATTCAGACAAGGTTTATTTTATTTAGTGTTAACAATAAGATGCTTTATATTTTCTACCAAATGCATCAGCAGCTAGAATTGCAGAATAAACACTTTGTACTGTAACTCCGCCAACAGTATTATGTATGGTTTCACCTTCAGAACAAGCAAGTGTTGCAACTTTCATAATGTCTTCTGAAGTGGCTTTTTCTAAGCCAAGTTCTGCTAAAGTCGTAGGTAGTCCTACTGACATGCAAAATTCAATAACTTCTTCAAGTTCGTCCATAGGTGCATTTTCTAAAACAAGCTGTGTAAGAACACCAAAAGCTACTTTTTCTCCATGATAGTAGTGATGGGTTGCTTCTAGTGCAGTAAAGCCATTGTGAACAGAATGTGATGCAGCAATACCACAACTTTCAAAACCAATACCTGAAAGTAAAGTATTGGCTTCAATAACATTTTCAACTGCTTTTGTGAGCGCATTTGCTTCAAGAGCAATTTTTGCTTTAAAACCGTCTTCAAGTAATATTTCGTAGCAAAGTTTTGCTAAAGCAAAACCAGCATTTGTTGCAATGCCTTGAGCAAAGTTATTGTTATTTGAAGAGCGGACTGTTCTTGCTTCAAAATAGGTTGCTAAAGCGTCGCCCATGCCTGCAACTAAAAGGCGTGAAGGTGCTTTTGCAATGATTTGAGTGTCGAGCATGACTATGTTTGGATTGTTTGGCAAAAAGAGGTAGGATTCAAATTGTCCTTCGTCTGTGTAAATAACAGACAAAGCAGAACATGGTGCGTCAGTTGAAGCAATGGTTGGAACAATAGCAACTGGGGCTTTTGCGTAATATGCTATAGCTTTGGCTGCATCTAATATTTTACCGCCACCAATGCCAATAACAGCAGTTAATGAATTTTTCTGCATTATTTCAAGATTTCTCTTGATTTCGTTTTGCGAGCATTCACCCTTAAATACTTCGTAAACAACTTTTGCGCCTGTTTTTGCAAAAGAAGCATCAACATCAGCTTTGATTCTTTTTAATCCAGATTCGCTTACAAGTATGTAGAAACTATCACCTAAATTTTTTACATTTTCAGCTATATTATTGATTTCGCCAAAGCCTTGAATGTATTTGCTTGGTGCTATAAAGGTATTTGCCATTTTTTTCTCCCTTTAGAAGTCTGTAAATATTACACATTGTGTGTATGTGAAATATAGCACAAGCTTGAAGGGAGTCAAGTAAAAGTCTGTGATAAAAAATTAAAAAGTTTAAATAAGAGCAAAAAATTAAAAAAGCAGCAAAAAAGAAGTAAAAAAATTGAGATTATGTATATTAAATAAAGAGGGTAAAAATACACGTCATTCTAATTTACGCACTATCTATTTGAAAACATAATAAAAAAAGTGAGCACAGCGAACAAAGACTTTAGTTTGCGAAACAAGAGGCACGCCTCTTGTAAGCGAGGTTTCGTCCACAAAGTGGCGAAACAAATTAGAATAAAGTTTGTAAAAATAAACAAAAGTATTATTTCTTTTCTTTTGCTGAAATTTCAGTAATTTCGAGTTTAAAAATACAAACTGTTTTCACATTGTTATCGCTAAAAGTCCAATCTCTTTTATTTGTGTTTTGAAACATAATTTCTTGTAAAGCTAAGATTTTTTCTTCCTTGTCTTCTACAAAAGAAGGAATGCCAAGTCCCATAATAGAGAAGAAATGTACTGTATATGTGCAGGCTGTTTCTTTGCCATCTACTTTGGGTTCGCTGTCAATTTCAAAAGCAATTTTTTTATTTGATTCTATGGCTTTTTTTAGAAGTTCTATTTTTCTTCCTTCAAAGGCAGAATGAAAGTAGAGTATTCTCTTCTTATCTTCTTGCACAAAGCCAAAACTCATTGGCACGATATAGGCTGTGTCATTATCGCAAAAGCCAAGTCTGCAACATTTTTCATTCTTTATGATTGTGTTTATTATATTATTATCTGTTATTTCAGTATCTTTGCGTCGCATGTTTTTGTCCTCCTACTGTGTAAGATATGTATTTTTTCATCTCAAAGTCCTCTTGTCAAGATAATCCTCTTTCATAGAAAATTTTTGATACGAAGTATGAGTACAAGCCCACAAAGATTTTTATAATTTTTATTAGAGGAAATTTAACAAAGAACAAAGGGAAATATATCAAGTATATTTCCCTTTGTTT
>CAYJHN010000038.1:6214-7006 GCA_964369985.1 uncultured Desulfovibrionaceae bacterium
TTTTTATTTATTCGTTTTCAAATCTTTCTTTGAGTTTTTTATAGAAGTTTTTCAAACTTTTATCACCATCATTGTCTAAAAAGAGGCAATATGGCAATGAATCTGTGAGCTTATGTTTGATTACACAAGGAGCACATTTGCCATTGTTTGGGCAAGTTTTTTTAGGGCAAGGACATTCACTATTGATGCCTTGTTTGAGTAGTTCTGTATCTACCATTGTATTCTCCATTAGTTTTGGAATTGATTTTTTGTGTTATTTGCATATTTTACAAGCATAAGCATAACAGGCACTTCAACAAGCACCCCAACTATAGTAGCAAGTGCAACAGGGCTTTGCGGGCCAAAGAGTGAAATAGCAACTGCAACTGAAAGCTCAAAAAAGTTTGACGCACCAATCATGCCAGCAGGGGCAGCGATATTGTGTGGTAAGCAAAGCGATTTGCAAGAGCGATATGCAAGAAAGAAAATTAAAATAGTTTGTATAATCAAAGGAATAGCAATAAGTACAATATGTAGTGGATTATTTACTACCACATCACCTTGAAAGGAAAAGATAAGTGTGAGTGTGAGTAAAAGACCGATTATTGTTGTATTGCCAAATTTTGGAATAAATTTTTGTTCAAAATATTCTTTGCCATGTGATTTTGTGATTACATTTCTTGTAATAATTCCAGCAGCTAAAGGAATAACAACAAAAAGAACAACAGAAAGAATGAGTGTTGACCATGGCACAGTAACACCACTTACACCAAGCAAAAATGCTACTATAGGTGTAAAAGCTATAAGGATAAT
>CAYJHN010000038.1:7016-12303 GCA_964369985.1 uncultured Desulfovibrionaceae bacterium
CAAGGAGCTGCACCAAGAAGCACTGCACCAGCAAGATAGTCTTTTGCTAGATCAGCTGGAATAAGTGCACTAAATAAATGATAAAAGAAGAAATAGGCAATTCCAAACATGGTAAATGGCTTTATAAGCCAGTTTACAATCCAAGTAACATAAAGTCCCTTTGGATTTTTACCCACATTTTTTACGCTTTCAAAATCAACTTTGAGCATCATTGGGTAGATCATAAGCCAAATAAGAATTGCAATTGGAATAGAAATTTGTGCGTATTCAAACTTAGATAAAAGTGCTGGAATTTGAGGTGTATACAAAGCTATAAATATACCTGCTGCCATACATAAAAGTACCCAAACTGTGAGGTATCGCTCAAAAAAGCTGATGCCTGAATTTTCTTTTTCCATGAGATAACCTGTGTGTTAATTAATGTAGAATTGTTTGTTTATTGTCTTTCTTTTCACGAGAAGACATGTTTTTTAATGCAAAAGGCGAAGGGGAGTTGCCTTTTATTTCAGTGATTTGTGATAAAATATTTTTTGCATGTTCTATGCCTTGTTCTGAAAGAGAATAAAGGGTCATCTTACCTAATTTTCTTGAAAGAACAATTTCAGCATCGCAGAGAATTTTCATGTGGTGTGAAAGGGTTGGTTGTCCAATCTCAACTTCCTCAAGTAATTCGCATGCACATTTTTCACCATTTTGTAATAATGATAAAAGCATTAGCCTATTAGCATCACAAAAAGCCTTGAATATTCTAGCTATTTTTTCATTTTCACTCATATAATACCTGCTATACACTATAGTATACTGTGTCGACAAAGAAGATATAGTGCTTTTATCGAAGTTTGTCAATATGTCAATATAAGCATTAAAAAAGCTTTCCAAGTGTAAACTTGAAAAGCTTGTAGTATTATTTTAGTTGCTTATACTCTTATCTAGATAAATAAATTATAATTTAAACTTTAAAAAATTTAAACTATAAAGCAAATGTTCTCATGTTTTAGATAAAAATTATGCTTTTTCTATTTCATTGATTTTTTTTGCTAAATTTTTAGCATATTCTACACATTCTTTTTCTTGTTGTTTGGATAAGCCGTATTGCATACGAAGAGGTGGCGAAAGGATTTCAAATTTCATCTTTTCTAATTCTTCTTGCAATAATTTTGGAGCTTCACCAGACCAACCATAAGAACCAAATGTTGCACCATATCTGTTTTTTGGTGCTAAACCCTTGATATGTGATACTAATGCCATCATTGCTGACATAGGATTATTATTTCTTGTTGAAGAACCAAGCAGCAATATTGAAGCGTCCATAAAGGCGGACATCACGTCTGCAACATGGTTTTTTTGTATATCAAGCACTTTATATGGAATACCTTCTTCAAGAAGGGTGTCGCCAATGATATGTGCCATTTTTTCAGTTGCTCCCCACATGCTGTCATAGACTATAACAGCTTGTTTTTTGAAGCTTTGTGTAGCAAATTCTTTATAAGATTCTATAGCAAATTGCACGTCTTCTTTTGTTCTAAAAATAAGTCCGTGATCAGGTGCAAGAATGTCGATAGGCACATTAAGCCCTTCAATTTTTTCTAAGGCTTTGAGCACTAAATTAGACTGAGAAAGAATGATATTGCCATAATAAGACTTCATTTCTTCATACAATATTGAGCGGCCTATATCGTCAGCTGTATCAGCACAGCGTGAAGTGCAGGCAATGTTTTGCCCAAATATGTCATTTGTAAAAAGAATGTTGTCTTCATGCAAATAGGCCACCATACTATCAGGCCAATGCAGCATGCGTGTTTCGTAGAAAGTGAGTTTTTTATTTCCTAAGTCAATTGTTTCGCCGTCTGCAACTGTTTTGATATTCCAGCCACTTGTGTCGAATTGACCCTGCAATGAAATAAGGCCAAGCTTTGAGCAAAAAATGGTTTCAGGTTTATATTTTTCAACAATTTCAACTAAAGAACCTGCGTGATCTTGCTCAAGGTGAAGGCAAACCATATAGTCGATTTTAACTTCGTCTACATGTTTTGAAAGTTGGTATAAGAGCGTATCAAAATAATCTCTGCTGACAGTGTCGATAAGAGTTTTTTTATCAGCGTCAATATAGTAAGCATTATAGGTGCTTCCACGTGGTGAAGTTGAATAATGGTGAAAAGAACGAATATTAAAGTCAACAGCACCAACCCAATATACGTCTTTAGCAAGTTTAAATTCTTTCATATTATTTCCTTTTGTAAAGAGAAGTATATGACACCTCTTTCTAACTCTGCTTTTATCTATTATAAAGCATTGCAAAAAAGTGAGTGCAACAAAAAAGGCTTTGGGGATTATCCTTATGCGTGTTGCAAGAAGTTAGAATAAGGTAAATTATATGAGGTGTTAATAAAGTAAGGGGAGTATAAGCACTCCCCTTTTATTACTTATGCTGGTGCAAATTGATCTTTACCAACGCCGCACATAGGGCAAGCCCAATCTTCTGGTAAATCATCAAATGATGTTCCAGCAGGAATGTTAGCCATTGAGTCGCCTTCTTCTGGATCATACACATAACCACAAACTTGACATTCGTATTTTTGCATAGTTGTACTCCTTACAGTTTTATTGTTATAATAAATTATATATTAGCTAGTTATTTGAGTAAACTAACTTTTATGCTGTCCATAAACCGTGTAAATTACAGTATTCACGTACAATAATGTCTTTAGCTTCACAGCTTGAGCAACATTCAAATTCAACTACAGGTTCGTCACCTGGTTTTAGATGGAAGTGCATTTGCTTTGTGCCTGCAATAACTTCAACAAAATAGATAGAATGTTCATCAGTCATCGCGTGTGCTTTTGCGCCAACACTAATTTTATAGCCTTTCTCTGTTTTTTCAACAACAGGAAGGTGGCCAGCATCAGCACCTGATTTGTTTGATTCGTCCATAAGAGTCATTGCAGTGTTGCAGCAAGCTAAATTAGAAGATGCAGCATACATTAATTCAACCACATTTCCACATTCGCCACATTTATATACATCAAATTGTTTTGCCATAATTTTCTCCACAAAAATTTTAAATTAGTGATTTATTTAATCTTTATCACTAATGGCTATTCTTACTAATAAGAGAATTTAAGTCAAGAATTTTTTTAACTAATTAACTCAGCATATTGAAAAAAAAGGCTAGTATTTAAGCCTATTTGACATTGTATTATAAACGTTATATCTTTTTTTTAGTAAAAAAATAAGGAAAAACCTTTATGAAAATCTATAGAGATCATTTCTTTTTAAAAGCAAAGCAAGAAAACTATCCTGCTCGTTCGGTATATAAACTTAAAGAAATTAATAAAAAATATAAATTCATAGGCCCTGGTATGCGTGTGCTTGATCTAGGTGCTGCACCTGGTTCATGGTCTCTTGGTGCTGCAGAATATGTAGGTAAAAATGGCCTTGTTGTAGCTTGTGATATACAAACTACACAAACGCATTTTCCTTCAAATATCAAGTTTTATCAGGAAGATGTATTTAATCGTTCGGCAGAGTTTGAAGAAATTCTTGCTTCGCATGCTCCCTTTCATGCAATTATCAGTGATATGGCTCCTGTGACAATTGGCACAAAGTTTACTGATCAACAGCGTTCTCTTGATTTATGCTTAGAAGCATTTGAGGTGGCAAAGAAGTATTTAATGGATAATGGTGCCTTTGTATGCAAGATTTTTATGGGTGGAGACTTTCAACAGCTTGCTCAAGCTCTTAAACCATATTTTAAAACTGTGAAAAATTTCAAACCGCAGAGCTCGCGTTCGGAGTCAAAAGAAATTTTTACTGTATGTACTTGCTTTAAAAGAACAAAACTTGAAGAAGAGTTGGCAAAATTAGAAGAAGAAAGTATCTAGTTTTATTTGTAAATTTTTCTTGTGAATAAATAAACTTCAGCATTAAACATGCTTGAAGTTTTTTTTGTTGTAATTCTTTCATTTTTGTTTTATATCTTTGAGAGAATATAGAATTTTTTCTAAACTAAGGAGGAAAACCTTGATGCAATCATTATTTGCAAAATGTTTTTTAGCACTTTTTACCCTTGTGCTCATGCCATTAAGTGCATTTGCTGCTGGTGGTGCAGATCATTTACCTAAAGACTTGTCACTTTTGTGGATTGTTCCATTTGTGTGTATGTTATTATCTATCGCACTTGGCCCAATTTTAGCGCCGCATTTTTGGCATCATCACTACGGTAAAATCGCACTAGGTTGGGGCTTGGCTTTTGTTATTCCATGCTTTTTAGTATTTGGAGCTGCAATCACAACTTATGAAGTAATACATATTTTAATTTTGGACTATGTGCCTTTTATTATCTTGTTATTTTCATTATTTACTGTTGCTGGCGGCATAAGATTAAAAGGTTCACTTGCAGGAACACCACTTGTTAACACTACTATCTTGGCTATAGGAACTCTTATAGCTTCTTTAATGGGTACAACAGGTGCTGCAATGCTTCTTATTCGTCCTATTCTTCGTGCTAACTCACACAGAAAATATCGCGTACACCAAGTTGTATTCTTCATTTTCTTAGTTGCTAACGTTGGTGGCTCACTCTCTCCTTTAGGCGATCCTCCTTTATTCTTAGGTTTCTTGAAAGGTGTGAGCTTCTTCTGGACAACACAATACCTCTTTATGCCAATGCTTCTTATTTCTATTGCATTATTAGCTGTTTACTTTATGGTTGATACTGTTTTATACGCAAAAGAAGGCAAACCAGTACAAGAAGTTACTTCTAATGAAAAACTTGGTTTTGACGGTAAAGTAAACTTCATTCTTTTAGCTTGTGTTGTTGCTTGTGTACTTATGTCAGGTTCATGGAAACCAGGCGGCTCTATTGAAATTTATCATGTTCAATACGAATACCAAAACATGTTAAAAGACTTCTTATTGTTAGTGATCGCAGCTGTTTCACTTAAGCTCACAACAAAAGAATGTCGTGAATTAAACGGTTTTAACTGGGAACCAATTGCTGAAGTTGCAAAACTCTTTATAGGTATCTTCCTTAGCATGATTCCAGCACTTACCATTCTAAAAGCTGGTGAAGAAGGCGGCCTTGCTGCAGTTGTAAGCCTTGTTTCAAATGCTGATGGCACACCAAATAATATGATGTATTTCTGGGTAACAGGAACACTTTCTGCCTTCCTAGATAACGCTCCAACATATCTTGTGTTCTTCACAGCGGCTGGCGGTGATGCTGCTTACCTTATGACTGAAGGCGCGAAAACATTGATGGCAATTTCAGCTGGTGCTGTGTTCATGG
>CAYJHN010000039.1:0-7798 GCA_964369985.1 uncultured Desulfovibrionaceae bacterium
TACTTACCAAAACTCTTCAAAGAACATATGCCAGTAGTGTTTAACGGCAATGGCTATTCAGAAGAATGGAAAATTGAAGCTGAAAAACGTGGTTTATTAAACCTTAATAATACAGTAAAAGCTTTAGCACAATTTACAACTAAAGAAGTTGTTGATGTTTTCAAAAGAGCAAATGTTTTAACAGAAAGAGAAATCGAAGCTCGTCAAGAAGTTTTCTACGAACAATACACTAAATCGATTCAAATTGAAGCTTCTGTATTAAATCGTATGCTTACAGAACAAATTATTCCTGTAGTTCAAAAAGAACAAAGCAAATTAGCTCAATTAGTTATCAACACTAAAGCTGTTGTAGGCGAAGCAAAAGTTGAAGAAGAACAATTCTTAGCTATGCGTGAGAACTATCTTGGTTTAGTAAAATCTGTAAAAGAACTTGAAAAAGTTTTCAAACAAATTAAAAATCAAAAACACGGTGCAGAACAAGCTGAATTTGTTTGCTATACAGTAATTCCAGTCATGGAAGAATGCCGTAAATATTCTGACGCTTTAGAAGTGATGATTGATGATAATGCATGGCCATTACCAAAATATTCAGAACTTCTTTGGGTTCACTAGAATTTAGCTTTATATAAATAAGCTGATTATAAATAACATTTCTACTTTTATGTAGATATAATAACATTGCTTAAGCTTTGCGCCTTTGCGTACAGCTTAAGCAAAAAAAATACTTTTTTCTCAATTTTTAAACACTAACATATTGAAATTATTAATTTTATTTAAGGATTATAAAGGTAAATTATGCAGTCACCTTATAACTCAAGAGCTTTTACACATACAGATTCACTCTATAATATCAAGGACGAACACGATGCTTGCGGCGTTGGTTTTATAGGTTCTTTAGACAATAAACCAGATCATAAAATTGTTGAATACGCACTTACTTCTATGGCACATTTAACCCACAGAGGTGGCAGAGAAGACGATGAAAAAATGTCCGATGGTTCAGGTATTTTAATGCCAATTCCACTTGCATTTTTTGGTAAATTCTTTCCAGAAATGTTCGATAATTCAATATCATGGGGTTTAGGTTCTTTCTTTTTACCTATTGATACATTTATGTATGAATCACTCATGGAAATTATCACTAAAACAGCTGAAAAGTTTTCTTTTAAAGTGTGTTCAACTCGTGCTGTTCCAAATGACATTAATATACTTTCTCGTAAAACTTTATCAAGTTTACCTGAATTTTTACAAATTCTTTTTGTTTCTACAAAAAAAGCAAATAAAAACTTAGATATCGAGCAAGAACTCTATGTTTTACGTAAACAAATTGAATTTGAAGCAATTGAATTTTTAGTCAAACACAATAAAGAACTTTCTTTATTTCATTGTGTTTCTTTGTCTTCTAAATCTATAATTTACAAAGGTATTTTACCAGGTAAAAACTTAGGTCTATTTTATTCTGATCTTCGTGAAAGTGATTTTGCCGTGCCTTTTGCTGTTTTCCATGAAAGATTTAGCACAAATACAAAACCTTCATGGCATTTAACACAACCATTTAGAAATATTGCACATAACGGTGAAATAAACACTATTCGTGGTAACAAAATTCAAATGGATATACGAGAAGCATCTATAAAATCAGATAAACTTGGCGATGATTTAAAATATGTTTTACCTTGTATTCACCCATCAACCTCTGATTCAGGTTCTTTTGATAATGTTTTTGAACTCTTATTACAAGGTGGTTATAGCTTAGAACACGCTATTACAACATTGATACCTGAACCTATTTTCAAAAATGACGAAGAAAATACTAAAAGAAATGCTTTTTATACTTATCACATGCCATTAATGGAGCCATGGGACGGCCCTACTACTATGGTGTTTACTGATGGTGCAACAAAAGTAGGTGCTAGCCTAGACAGAAATGGCTTAAGACCATGTAGATATTCTATTACTAAAGACAATATTATTATTATGTCGTCCGAAGTTGGTGTACTTAATATTTCGCAAGATGAATATGTAAGTCACGGGCAATTACCTCCACGCACGCTCTTTATAGTCGACTTTGAAAATGGAAAAATAATTTCAGATAATGAAGTAAAAAGCGAACTTTTTACAAAATGCGATTATGCAAAAATATTAGAAAAAACAAAGATTACTTTATCTTCATTTGAAGATGCCGTAAAAAATGAAGAAAAAGCTTTCAAGGACGAATTTTATACAAATTTCGGCTTTAACGACAAATTCCCAGAAAGCACTTTAACTTCAATGATTCACGCTCAAGAAGAACCAGTTGGTGCAATGGGACTAGACGAACCTTTAGCTGTGCTTAGTTCTAAACCACAACCATTATTCAACTATTTCAAACAGCTTTTTGCTCAAGTAACTAATCCATCTATTGATCCAATCCGCGAAAAGATGTCAATGTCGCTTAGTTCAACCTTAGGTGGTATTCCAAATATTTTCCAAAAAGCTTCACAATCAGCATCATATATTTACTTAGATTCTCCTTTTATTTTTGCAACTCAAATGCAAGAAATTGAAAGCAAAAAAGAACTTCCTTTTGAAAGATTATCTATAATAATGCCTTTAGAGGCTGATTATAAAACCTTCTGTAACTTTATTGACGAACTTTGCCTAAAAGCAGAAAAAGCAGTTGAAAGCGGTAAGAGAATTCTTATTTTGTCTGACAAAGATATGGCAAAAAACAAAATTCCACTTCCAGCTATGCTTGCAATTGGTGCTGTTCATCAAGATTTAATACGTAAGAAATTAAGGCATTTATGCGGTATTATTATTGAAACAGGTCAAGCATGCGAAGTTATGGATATGGCTTTACTTATTTCATTTGGTGCAAATGCTATCTATCCATATGCTGCTTTTTCTTCAATCACAAATTTAGTAAAGCAAGAAAAAATCAATAAAGAATTTGACATTCAAACTTCTATCACACGTTATTCTAAAGCATTAGAAAAAGGCTTATTAAAAGTTTTTGGTAGATTAGGTATTTCTACTTTACAGTCATTTACTGGTTCACAATGTTTTGAAGCTATTGGTGTGCACAAAGATGTTATTGAAAAATACTTTACAGGAACATTTTCACGTGTTGGTGGAATACAACTCCTAGATATTTATAATGAAAATAAAAATCGTGTTACTACCTGCGTAAATGAAACAAAGGAACTTTCAAAAAGCGATAAGCATATTTGGTCAAAGAAAATATGTTCTTCCATGCGAAATAGTGTAGTTGAAAATAATTTAGATTCTTTTAAAGCCTATACAAAAGAATTAAATGAAAAAATGCAAAATATCACTTTACGTTCTGTTTGGAAACAAAAGAAAACAAAAGCAATTTCTATCAATAAAGTAGAAGGTATTGAAGATATTAGAAAAAGATTCTTTGGTGCGGCTATGTCGCTTGGTGCTTTAAGTAAGGAATCACACGAATGTATAGCTCAGGGCTTTAATGCTTTTGGTTTACAGTCAAATTCAGGTGAAGGCGGTGAAGAAATTTCACGTTCAAGATCAAAAAATACTGATAAAGATCTTTGCTCAAGAATAAGACAAATTGCTTCTGGCCGTTTTGGTGTGACTGCTGAGTATTTAGCTTCAGGCGATGAAGTGCAGATTAAAGTAGCACAAGGAGCAAAACCAGGTGAGGGAGGGCAGTTACCAGCTCATAAAGTAACTGAATATATAGCAAAAGTAAGACATACTCAGCCAAAAGTTTCTCTTATATCACCACCTCCGCATCACGATATATATTCCATTGAAGATTTAGCACAATTAATTTATGATATCAAAAAATTACGTGCTGGCATAAAGGTTTCTGTAAAATTAGTTGCTCAAGCAGGCATAGGAACAGTTGCAGTTGGCGTTGTGAAAGCTGGTGCTGATACAATTTGTATTTCTGGACACGACGGCGGAACAGGCGCAGCACCTCTTTCTTCTATCTATCATGTAGGTTTGCCTTGGGAACTTGGTTTAGCAGAAGTGCATCAAGCTTTACTTGCAAATGCAATGCGTTATAAAGTTACACTTCAAACAGACGGGCAAATACACTCAGCTAATGATGTTATTACAGCCTTTATGCTTGGAGCAGATGAAGTTGTTTTTGGAACTTCTTTACTTATTGCAATGGGTTGCGTACTTTGTCGCCAATGTTATAAAGGTCGTTGCCCGGCTGGTATTTGTACGCAAGATGCAGATTTGATTAAACGTTTTGCAGGTTCAGCAGAGCATATAGAAAACTTTATAAACCTTATAGCCGAAGAAACTCGCGAACAATTAGCTCAACTTGGTTTTAGCAATGTTCAAGAATTGATCGGTAGATCTGATTTATTAGAATTAAATAGTGAAATTCTTCCAGAAAAAGCAAAAGATATTGATATGTCATTACTTTTCAATAAGTTACCTTATACAAAAAGAGCAACTTCAGCAACCTTAGCTGAAATGGCTGGTTGGGAAGAAAAGTTATACGATGAAATGCTTGAAAATATACAAAGAAATCTACCATCTGATTTCTACCATACAATAAAAAATACAGACAGAGCAGTAGGCACAAATATTGCTGGTGCTATGGCTTTAGCAAGCAAGGAAAGTGGTAGGGAATTTGATGAAGATTTTATACAGCTTCATTGCACAGGAACAGCAGGGCAGAGTTTTGGAGCATTTGCTCCTAAGGGCTTAAGTTTGAATCTTTATGGCAGTGCAAATGACTATATTGGTAAAGGCCTATGCGGTGGTAAGATTGCTATTTCGCCTCATTCTAGTTACCCAAATGCAAAGACAAATAGCGAATTGCAAAAGCAGTCTATTATAGGTAACGTTGCTTTATATGGTGCTACATCTGGTAAGGCATTTATTTGTGGTAAGGCTGGTGAAAGATTTGCAGTGCGTAACTCTGGTGCAAAAACTGTAGTAGAGGGCATTGGGGAACACGGTTGTGAATATATGACTGGCGGAACTGTTGTTGTATTAGGAAAATGCGGACAAAATTTTGCAGCTGGTATGACTGGTGGAACTGTATATGTGCACGATCCAAAACAAGAGTTACAGTTAACTTGCAATTCTTCTAGTGTTGATATAGACTTTATCAGCAATGACGATAAAATTGCCATTAAAGCTTTATTAGACGAACATGTCTTGTATACACAATCAAATTATGCAAAACATCTTCTTTCAAATTGGGAAAATATGGCAAAAGAATTTGTCAAAGTAGTTCCACATGAAGCGAAGAAATACTTAGAAAATAAGTAAGCAAAGTATATAAATAAAAGGCTTTATGATAAGCCTTTTATTTGTTTTAATACATGAAAGAAAGTACAAAGGGTATAATATGAAATTTGTAAAAATGCATGGTATTGGCAATGATTATGTCTATATCAACGGATTTGAAACACAAATTGATAATCCACAAGAATTAGCAATAAAGGTAAGCGACAGGCATAAAGGCATTGGTTCTGACGGCTTAGTGCTTATTTTGCCTTCTGATAAAGCTGATGTTCGTATGAGAATGTTTAACAACGACGGCAGCGAAGCAGAAATGTGCGGTAATGCTATACGTTGTGTTGCAAAATTTGCTTATGAAAATAAGCTTGTAGATAAAAGAGTTTTTGCTTGTGAAACCTTAGCAGGTAATAAAATTTTAAATCTTCATCTAAAAGACGATAAAGTTCAATCTGTTACTGTAGATATGGGAACACCATATTGGACTTGTTCTGATATTCCAGTAGATTTAGCTAGTGAAAACTGTTTTGATTATCCACTTGAAATAGATGGCAAAAACTACCATGTAAATTGTGTGTCAGTTGGTAATCCGCATGCTATTGTTTTTGTTGATGAAGTTGAAAATTTAGACATCACAAAAATTGGCCCACAGCTTGAATGTCACCCACTTTTCCCACGAAAAATCAATGTAGAATTTGTACAATTAATTGATAAAACAAAGGTTCGCATGAGGGTTTGGGAAAGAGGTTCTGGCGAAACAGAGGCCTGCGGAACAGGTGCTTGTGCAACAGCTTTAGTATGTGCAAAATTAGGTTATACAAATAGAAATGTGGAAGTTGTTTTAAACGGCGGTTCACTCTATATAGACTGGCGTGAAGACGATCATATCTTCATGACTGGCGAAGCAACATTAGTATTTGAAGGAAACTATTATGAAAATTAATGAAAATTATTGCGATTTTCCAGCATCTTACCTTTTTTCTGACATTGCAAAAAGAGTAGCTGCATTTAAAGAAGCGAATAAAGACGCAAATGTTATAAGCCTTGGTATTGGTGATGTTACACAGCCATTATGTCCTGCTGTTATCAAAGCTTTACACGCTGCTGTTGATGAAATGGCAGTTGCAGAAAGCTTTAAAGGCTATGGTCCAGAACAAGGTTATGCATTTTTACGTGATAAAATTGCACAATTTTACTATACTGACAAAGGTTTAGATATTAGTTCTGATGAAATCTTTGTTTCAGACGGCGCAAAAAGTGATATTGGTAACTTTCAAGAACTTTTTTCTGCTCAAAGCAAGATTGCTGTTACTGATCCAGTGTATCCTGTGTATGTTGATTCAAATGCAATGAGTGGCAGAGCGGGTAAATGGAATGGTTCACAATGGAGTGAACTTGTTTACCTTCCTTGTGTGAAAGAAAATAACTTTGTTCCGCAATTACCAAGCACAAAGGTTGATGTTATCTATCTTTGCTATCCTAATAATCCAACTGGTAGCATGCTAACAAAGGCTGATTTGAAAACTTGGGTTGATTATGCACGCGAAAATAAAGCAGTTATTTTATACGATGCTGCTTACGAAGCCTTTATTCAAGATCCAAGTCTCCCTCGCTCAATTTATGAAATCGAAGGAGCAAAAGAAGTTGCAATAGAGTTTAGATCATTCTCTAAAACAGCTGGTTTTACAGGTTTACGTTGTGGCTATGCTGTTGTTCCAAAAAGCGTAAAAGGTTATGACGAACAAGGCAGAGAATACGCTCTTAGAGATATGTGGAATAGACGTCAAACAACTAAATTTAATGGTTGTCCATACGTTGTTCAAAAGGCTGCAGAAGCTGTTTTCTCTGATGAAGGACAAAAAGAAATTGCTGCTATGGTTGAAGTATATATGTCTAATGCAAAAAAAATTCGCAACACACTTAAGGACTTAGGATTAGAAGTGTATGGCGGTGAACACGCACCTTATATTTGGATTTCAACTCCTAATGGCATGAAATCATGGGACTTCTTCCAATTACTTCTTGATAAAGCACATATTGTTTCAACTCCAGGTGTTGGCTTTGGATTAAGCGGTGAAGGCTATGTAAGACTTACAGCTTTTGCTAATAGCAAAAACATAGATATTGCTTTAGAACGTATAGCTAAAGTATTGAAATAATATTTTTATATTTATATAAAACTAAAGGGATAGTTGAACAAACTATCCCTTTTTTATTTCTTGATTTTAGAATTTACTTTTAAATATGAAAAATAAAATCTATTAATTCTTTTCTTTTTTCTGTGATTTTTTTAACTTCTTTGTGTCTATAGCTGTTACAAGAATTTCTTGTAAGACTCTATTTTTCATTTTTAATTCAGCATTTTCTTCTTTGAGTTTTTCTATATCAAAAATACTTACACTATTTTCTTCATGCGCATTTTCAGAATTTACTTTTGCAATAGAGAGCAATTCCTCTTTTTTTACTAATTTATTCGCTTGTATTGCATAGCCAAAAACATCAAGATAATAAAGTAATGAGGCTATAGATGAAAGTGGAAGTTCTCTTTTTTTATTAAGCCATTCAC
>CAYJHN010000039.1:7808-12240 GCA_964369985.1 uncultured Desulfovibrionaceae bacterium
CGGTTTTTTACACCTAAACTTTGTGCTATTTCGCTAAAAGTATGCTTATTATCTTTTAATTCTTGTATTGAAGTAAGAATTTTTTCCCATGCTTCTATAGTTAACTTGTCAAATACTTCTTTGTCTTCATTATAATCTTGATTGTTTTGCATAGCTTACTCTCTGTCTATAGATTAAATTATGTTTTAAAGAGTATATATCTATTTATTTGAAAAATAAAGAAATAATTTAAAGCGATTCAAGTTTTTTTTAATTATATATATATTATAAATTATATTGTTTAAATTATTAAAAAAAAACTGCTGATAAACAGCAGTTTTAGATTTGAATTGTAATTTTTTTAGCTTACAAAACGCCAGATAAACATAGCACATATAATGTAAATAATTGGGTGTAATTCTTTAAATCTACCTTGGCAGAGCATTAAGAATACATAAGAAATAATTCCCCAACCAATGCTATAAGCAATACTATAAGTAAGTGGCATACCAATAATTGTTAAGAAAGCAGGAATACCAATTGTGAAATTTAAAAAGTCAATCTTCACAATAGATGATAGCATGAATAAGCCAACAATAATCAAGGCTGGTGCAGTTGCAGCAGCTGGAATAAGTAAGAATAATGGAGCTAAAAATAATGAGAGTATAAATAAAACAGCAACTACTAATGCAGTTAAGCCTGTTCTACCACCAGCTGCGATACCAGAAGCACTTTCAACATAAGAAGTTACAGTTGATACACCTAAAATAGAACCTAAAACAGTACCGAATGCATCTGTTAAAAATGCATTTTTTGCTTGAGGGAGTTCGCCTTTTTTGTCTAATAAATTGCCTTTTGCAGCAACAGCTACTAAGGTTCCTAAAGTATCAAAAAGATTTATCAAGAAGAATGTAAAAACAATTAATAGCATGTCTATAGACATAATATTAGAAAAATCAAATTGAAAAAATGTTTTATCAAATGTAGGGAATGTAAAGAAAGAAGCTTCCATTATTTTAGATGTATCAGTCACGCCAAGTGGGATACCAATAATGGTAGTTATGATAATACCAATAAGTAAAGAACCTGAAACATTATAAACAAAAAGCACTGAAACTAAAGCTAAACCTATCAATGTGAGTATTGCTTTAGGAGCAGTTAAATCACCCATTGTAACAAGAGTTGCTGGGCTATCTACAATAATTCCACTAGCTTGAAAGCCAATAAAGGCAATAAATAAGCCAATGCCTCCAGAAATAGCGTATTTTAGATCAATAGGTATGCAGTTAAATACTGCTTGTCTAAAATTAGTTAATGAAAGCACTAAAAAGATAACACCAGCTAGAAAAACTGCTGTTAAAGCACTTTGCCATGAATAGCCATCACCTAGCACAACTGAATAAGTGAAAAAAGCTAAAATTCCAACACCAGGAGCAAGTGCTACTGGAAGGTTTGCTAAAAATGCCATAATAATAGTCGTTAGTGCAGCAGCAATAGCAGTTGCAGCAAAAACAGAAACATTATCCATACCGGCACTTGCAAGCATATTTGGTGCAAGAGCTAATATGTATGACATTGACATAAAAGTAGTGATTCCAGCGATGATTTCAGTTTTTACTGAAGATCCACGCTCTGAAATCTGAAAAAATGTAGAGAGATTTGACATTTTTACTCCATTTAATAATGAGTTTTACATGAACAATGTATATATATTTAACCTCTTATTGTCAAGGATTCGAGCTCTAAGTCATAAGAAGCTATTTTTGTTGACAGTATGTTAAAAGCAAGATAAGAAAGAAAAAATTAACATTTAATACTAATGAGAAGCATCATGGCAAAATTTAATTCAATATGTAAAGAATACGACAAATTAAATCATATACTCTCTTTTTGCGTAGACTTTTACTGGCGTTATTGCTTAGTAGATAGAGTTATACTTGGTAAAAAATTAAAAGTTTTAGATATGGCAGCAGGCACATTAGATGTGAGTATAGCTTTAGCAAAAAAACATAAATATATTGAAATTATTGCTGGCGATATAGCAGAAGATATGCTCGAATATGGCAAAACAAAATTAAAAAGCGATTATGCAACGCGTATCAAAACTCAAGTTATTAATGCTGAAGAAATTCCTTATGATAATAATAGCTTTGATATTGTAACTATTGCTTATGGCATAAGAAATGTTGAAAATAGAGCAAAGGCACTTAGAGAAATGCATAGAGTTCTTGAGAAAGGCGGTCAATTGTGTATTTTAGAATTTTCGCCAGTCACAAAACCGATTATTGGCCCAATTTATAATTTTTATCTTAATAAAATTATGCCAAAAATTGTAAAATATTTTACAAAAAACGAAGAAATGTATACTTATTTAGCTGATTCAATTAAAGCATTTCCTTCACCTGAAAATTTTGTACAAGAACTAACATCAGCTGGCTTTGACTTTGTGCAACACAAAGAACAGACTTTTGGCATCTCAAACCACTATATTGCCATTAAATCAAAAGATTAACTTATTGAAAAGTAAAATATATTGATAAAACAATATGTAAAAGCGAGGTTGAAAGAGCAGTTATTTTTAATTGCTTGTCTACAATAGTATGATCGTATGATGAATATACTGTAAAAGCACTTTTGATAAGCAATACATAAATTATCAATATACATAAGCTAGATATTGGAAAGTTGATTAATAAAAATAATGTCCAAAAAATAAGCGAAGAAAAAACTAAAGCAAGTTGATACAATCTTGCTTTTTTTTCGCCTAATTTATTGGCAATAGTTACTTTGCCATGCAGTAAATCGCCTTTTATGTCTCTTGTATTATTGATATTTAACACAGCAGTAGAAAGTAAACCAGCACAAATAGCAGGTATAAGAGGCAAGAAAGTGAGAGTTTTTGTATAAAGGTAGTTTGAACCTATAACTGCAACTAATCCAAAAAACACAAATACATAGTAGTCACCTTGAGCTTTATAACCATAAGGATTTTTACCCATAGTGTATTTAATAGCGGCATAAACAGCTGCGGCGCCTAATAAAAAGAAGATAAGAGAATTTATAAAGTCGTTTTCAAAAGCAAAAAACAACATAAATAAACCACAAATAATTATAAGGCAAATAACCGTAACAATGCCAAACATCATCTCTTTTTTTGAAAGTACACCAGTAGCTAAAGCCCTTCTAGGGCCAAGACGAGTTTCATCATCAGTGCCTTTTTCATCGTCACCAAAATCATTAGCAAAATCAGATAAAATTTGTAAAAACACGCCAGTCAAAATAGCAAAAATAAATATCGGCCAAGTAAAAAAACCTTGATATGCAGCTAAACTAGAGCCTAAAACAATACCGGATAATGAAAGCGGTAGCGAACGAAAACGCATGGCTTTTATCCATGCTTTATACTTTAATTGTAGTGTAGACATATAATCTCCTTCAAGGAAATTAACAAAAATGTCTATAAAATTCAAGAAAAACAATTTGTATTTATTTAAAAATAAAAGGGCAGTTTCTCACCGCCCTTTATTTTTTGTCTTATAAATATATAAAGTAAATATAAAATAAATATAAACAGTTAATTATTTATAGCTATCTGTAAGATATTGTGCTCTTTCAACTAATTTTTGTACACGTGCACTAAGTGATTTTTTGTATGCTTCAATATCTTTAATCGGATTAGCAGCAACATTTGTATCCATCGCAGCCTGAGCTACAGCTGCAGAAGTTTCTGTGAGTAGTCTTGGGTCAAATGGAGTTGGGATAATATAGTCAGGACCATAAGTAAATTTTCTACCATCGTATGCAGCTTCAATTTCAGGAAGAACAGGAAGTTTTGCAACAGCAGCAATACTTTTAGCAGCAGCAATTTTCATAGCTTCGTTAATTTTCTTAGCACCAACATCTAAAGCTCCACGGAAAATATAAGGGAATCCTGAAACATTGTTTACTTGGTTAGGGTAGTCAGAACGGCCTGTTCCCATCATACAATCAGGTCTTGCTTCTTTTGCATCTGGGTATGAAATTTCAGGATGTGGGTTTGCACAAGCAAATAAGATTGGATTATTGTTCATGCTTCTTACCATATCTTTAGAAAGAAGATCTTTTTGAGATAAGCCTAAGAACATATCTGCATTTTTCATGCATGAAACTAAGTCACCTTCTTTGTCTTGAGCAAATAATGCTTTATATTTATTAAGATTTGGACGGCTCTTTGTGATAAGACCTTTTGAATCAAACATATAAATATTTTTAGGATCAATACCTAAAGACACATAAAATTTAGAACATGCAATACCAGCAGCACCAGCACCAACAACTACAACTTTCATGTCTTCGATATTTTTATTTGCAATTTCCGCAGCATTGATTAAGCCAGCACCTGAAATAACAGCTGTACCATGTTGATCGTCGTGGAAAACAGGGATATTCATTTCTTCAATAAGTGTTTCTTCAA
>CAYJHN010000040.1:0-12214 GCA_964369985.1 uncultured Desulfovibrionaceae bacterium
TGCGTGGAACAACAGTGCGAACAAGATGTGCAAAACTCAGAGAATTAGGTGCAGAAGAAGTGCACTTTAGAGTGAGCTGCCCACCAATTAAATTCCCATGTTTTTATGGAATTGATTTCCCTTCTCCACATGAGTTAGTAGCAAATAAACATAATGTCGAAAATCTATCTAAGGTTTTAGGTTTAGATTCGTTACATTATTTATCGCTTGAAGGCCTTAAAAACTGTGTTTCAAATTCTGATGACTATTGCTGTGCATGTTTTGACGGAAAATACCCTACCGCTATACCAGAAATGACTGATAAATTCTCACTTGAAGCGTAATTTAGGCTTGTTTTATAGAGCATTAAATAAAAATCTATTCCTACCTAGGAGCACTTGATGGCTAATACAAAAATATTTAGAAAAAAAAGAACTCTTGCTTCTTTTTATGTTATATTAATTGTAATTATCGCTGTTGTAATACATTATTTTATCAATATTTTCTCTGGCATTTTATTCCAATCTTCATTAAACAACCTTGAAGATCAAGTAAAATTACAAAGAAAAACGATTAATCTTGCCATCACATCAGAAGAAAGAAACCTTACTTTCTTTGCCTCTACTATTGCTGAAACAGACAATATAGAAAGAGCCATCAAAGATTATACAAATAAATTTGGCTTTGATTCAGGCTTTGAAAATATTTTCTATCTCGAAGCAAGTGCTCGAGGATACGATTCTAAGCAAGACTTCTTTGATTTAACTACCGAAGATTTCTACCCTCTTTTACTTCAAGGAAAAACAGTTACTTCACAAATAAGATTTAACTCTTTAGGTTCTTTCTTATTAATTGTTGCGCCTGTAATTAAAGATTCACAAATATCTGGCTATGTTGTTAATGAAATAAACACAAAGTATCTTGATTCTTACCTTTCATTATCAGACGATGATATTTTCTATTCCTATATTGTTGACAAACTAGGCAATACAATTGCTAAAAAAACAAATACTTTCACCATCTTACCTAATGAAACATTTGCATCTGCTATGCAAAAATCACAGTATTTTCCAGGTGAAAACTATATTGACTCATTCACTACATTAGAAAGCACTTTTGCTAGTTCTGCTGATGGCTTTTTAAACATTGCCTACGGTACAAATGAAAGAATAGGCTATGTTACTCCTATTGGAATTAATTCATGGTCGCTTATAACCTTCGAACCTGCTTCACTTATTTCTGAATCTATAACACAAATTGCTGACTTTGTGCGTGGTATTTCTATTGCCTTGCTCCTTGTTATCTTGATTGCTTTTGCTTATATTGCCTTTGTTCACGCAAAAATTGATGAAGTAATTGACAACCTTATCGAGGAACTCACTTCGCGTATCGACACTGATACTCTTACAAGGCTTTTTAGCAGAAAAGAAACTATCAATAGAATTGAAAACTATTTAAAATACACACATAATCTTCACGCATCTGCATTAATGCTTATTGATTTAGATAACTTTCATGTAGTAAACAATACTTTTGGTGAAGAATATGGCGATGTTGTGCTTAGAGATGCTGCACAAAGAATTAAAAACTGTTTCAGATCTTCTGATATTGTAGGTAGAATAGATGGCAATCTTTTTGCTGTATTGATGCGTAATATCAGAGATGAAAATATCGTTGTTGTGAAAGCAAATTCTGTGCACAATGCCCTCAAAGAACTCACATTAGGCGAAACAAATGCCTATCTTACTGCTTCTATTGGTATTGCATTTGCTCCTGAACATGGCATTTATTACCCTGATTTAATGGAAAAAAGTGATGCTGCAATGTTTGCGTCAAAGCTTAGAGGAAAATCATCTTTCACAATTTTTGAAGATAATCTAAAACACAGAACAACTCCATCATACCCACTTATTGCACCTGAATCAGCTACAAAGCAATTCTTAGATTCAGACAATGTGCAATCAGTTCTTGTAAGCTTATTCTACGGTGCAAAAAACATTGAAGCAATGACGCACGAACTTCTTATCAGAATTGGCACACAGTTTAGACTAGATAGATGTAGTATTTTTGAATACAATAAAGAAACAAAACTTCTTTCAAACATAAGTGAATATAATGGGAAAAATATTGCCGATGTGCACGATTTACTCCAAAATATCCAAAGCATGGATTCGCTTATGGCAGACTTAGAAAAACTCGGCATACAAGAATACTATCTTAGCGATTCTTTAAACGAAGATCTAAAAGCATTTTTATACCATCAGCAAGCAAAAAGTGCTCTTATGGCATATTATAGTTATAAAGATGTTTCAGGTTTCCTACTCTTTGGGCAATGCGGTAAAGATGTGAGAATTTGGAATGAAAAACACTATGATATAATTAACTTTGCTGTAAAACTCTTCACTTTGCGTATGAGAAATGACAATACCTTGCCAACAAAAAGTGTAGCAAGTGAAGTTATCATTCCATTAGAAGATGAACACTTAGTATTAAAAGAAGAAGTCAAAAAGTAATTATTTTTCCATGAAATATAAACACTTGAAAAGATTCTCAAATTTGTTATCTTCATTAAAAGATGTAAATTCCACGCTTCTTAATTAAAGAAATTGGACAAGAAATGGCAAAATCAAAAAAAAATGTACCTATTGACATATCTGAAGAATACTATCAGATAAGCTTTGAAATTTATTCATCATTTCCCAAATATAGACCGCCTGTTGACCTCTTTATTTTTAGAGAAGATATAGCTAGTCTCTACCCTTTTTCAAAAAAAGGAGCAAGACTCACAAATGAAATGATTGAAAAAGCAATAGAGCTATGTAAAGATGGTTCTTTATTTGTGTCTCGCTCTGATTTACCTATTTATTCTGAACATATAGTACATCAGGCAGACTTAGTATTGCTTGATTCTAATTTCAAACCTTCAGAAGTAGCTGAAATCTTGATTAAAGCACTTATGATGCGTTATAACGATTTTCAAGAACAGCCAGTAACCATTGTTTACGAAAAACTAAAAACAGATCTCTTTGTATTTACTGAATATATTTCCCAAGATAAATACAGATTGCGTCCTTTTTTAGGCAAGTTACACAATGAGCTTTTTGATGCAGCAAAACATGCTATAAATTCACTTATTCTTGGTGCGTGGATTTTCACACAAGTTCAAGATAAACAAACAAGAAAAACTTTTGACAATTTTTGTTTAGGCATTTTCTTGCATGATATAGGCATGTGTAAATTACCACCTTTCTTGCTCACAAAAAAGCAGGGACTCACTTCAGAAGAATTACTAAAAATTCAGGCACATCCACTTGTTGGTATGAAGATGTTACACAAAATAGAACCGCCAGCAAAAGAAGTTGTCCAAGCTGTATACGAGCATCACGAAAGATTAGACGGTTCTGGCTATCCGCAAAAAACTACTTCACCAGGAGTAATTGCAAAAATAACTGCCATAGCTGATTCACTTTCAGCAATGGTACAAGAAACTCCTTATAGGCCAAAGAAAAGCATGAAAGACTCCATAGCAGAGCTTTCAAATTTACGCACAAAATACGAAACAGTGCTACTTTCACCTATTATACAATCATTAGCACAAGGAACAATAAAGATTTAAAAGCCTTTTTTTGAATAAAGCAATGCTTTTTGAATATGTCTACTTGTTATACTGCATATGAGATAAGCATACATTCACATATTTAAAAACAGTGGGTATGGGCTGCGGTTTATATCTTCTTTCCCCGCACGTGTTTCTGTTGATCAGAACCATTCCCCAGCGGGGTTTTTTTACGTATTCTAATTTGCTTTGCCCCTTTGTGCCCTTTGTAAACGAAAGTTCGCGTAGAGATTAATCCTTTACAAAGCGACGTGGCTCTTGTTTCGCTCGCGTGGGAATCCCCAAAGCCTTTATTCGCTGTGTCAACTTTTTTACTATGTTTTCTAATGGATAGTGAGTAAATTAATATGCCCTGTTTTAAATCGATATGTTATTTGCATAAAAAAGGCATTATTTACATAAAAAACGTGAAAAACAATAAGCAATACAAAAAACAATAAGATTTGCTATAACAATAGTAGCACCAACAGGAGTGCCATAAAGTATAGAAACAAGCATACCAATTATAGCACAAATAACTGAAATAACAGTAGATGACAAAACTACATTTTTATAAGAACCAAACAGTTGCATAGAAGAAAGCGATGGAAAAACCACCAAGGCTGAAATAAGTAAAGAACCAACTAAATTCATTGCAACAACAATTACAGCAGAAACCGTAATTGCTAATAGAGGATTATAAAAATTAGTTGCAAGGCCTGTTGCTTTTGCAAAAGATTCATCAAAAGTCACTGAAAAAATTTTGTGGTAAAATAATGCAAAAATCAATATTACTAAAATTGATAAAATAAAACAAAGTATTACATCTGCTTGAGTAAGGGTAAGTATGCTTGTTGAACCAAATAAAGCCGTGCATACGTCTGCTGCAATATTTGAGCTTATAGGAAAGATATTTAAAATCATATAACCAATTGCAAGCGAACCAACAGACATCATAGCAATAGCGGCATCACCGTGAATCTTTTTATTTTCACCTACTTGCAAGAGCAAAAGTGAAGCAATAGCAGTTACAGGAAAGACAAGAATTGTATTATTTGTGAGCTTCATAGCTGAAGCAACCGCAATAGCGCCAAAAGCAATATGCGATAAACCATCGCCTATAAATGATAGCCTTTTCAAGACTAGTGAAGTTCCCACTAAGGAAGAACATAAAGCCATCAAAATACCCACAACAAAAGCATTTACGACAAATGGGTATGAAAAATACAGCATGAGTTCATTAGTTAATTCTTGCATTATTTACCTCATTTGCAGTATTTGTATGTACAAGACATGAGCAATATTCTTTAAGATATATTTCTTTATCCATGCATTTTACATCTTTATCAAATAGAAGCACTTTATTTGCATATTCTAATGAATTTTCAATATCATGCGTTATCATAACTATAGTCAAAGCATCTTTATTTAACTCTTTGAAAAGCGTATACATTTCAGCAGTTGACAGTGGATCTAGGGCTGAGGTTGGTTCATCAAGAAAAATTATTTTTTTCTTCGAACAGAGGGTTCTTGCTAAAAGTGTTCTTTGTTGTTGCCCTGTTGATAATTTGCTATAAGACTTGTTTTTTAAATGCATTATTCCAATTTTATCTAACAATTCTAAAGTTTCTAGCTTTTCTGATCTTGTATAAAAAGGACGCAATGCATGCCTACTTATATGCCCAGAAAGTGCAACTTCCCATACCGATGCTGGAAAATCTTTTTGCCTTTGCGTTTGTTGCGGTAAGTAACCTATATCATAATTTTTTATACCAGATGCAAATATGATTTCGCCACTAAGTGAAGGCATTAATCCTAGTATTGTTTTCATAAATGTTGACTTTCCAGAACCATTATTGCCAACTATAGTGATAAAATCTTTTTGATCTATACTTATATCTATATGATTTTGTATAGAATTTTTATCATAACCTATAGATAAGCTCTTACATATAATTTGCTTCATTTTAGTCTAAAGCCTTGTGCAATGTCTTGAGATTTTCTTGCATAATGGAATAATAGCTTATGCCCTCAGCAAGTTCTTTAGCCGTAACCGTTTGTAATGAATTCAGAAACAAAATTTCAGCATCTCTATCTTTACTTGTTCTAATAATTGCTTGGGCTATTTTTTCACTTGTACTGTCGATAATAAGAAGTTTTTTTATTGCTAATTCATCGACTTTATTTGACAAGAATATCACTGTTTCAAAAGAAGCTTCTGTTTCTGCTGAACAACCTGGAAAAGCAGCATAATAAGAAAGGTTGAATTCATCAACTAAGTATCTAAAAGGAAATCTATCTGCAAATATCAAAGTTTTATTCTTTGCATTTGAAAAAATTTCATCATATTCTTTATACAATTTATCAAGCTTATTAATATAATCGTTTGTATTTTTAGCATATTTTTCTGCATTTTCTTTATCAAGTTTTTGTAAATGTGTAGAAATAGTTTGCAGCATGGCTATACTATTTTTTAGCGAAAGCCACACATGCTCATCATACACAATATGTTCATTTTCTTTTTCTTCAGGCTTATATTTTTCATGGTCATGATCGTGATTATGCCCATGCTTGTCATGCTCATGCTCATCATGTTTAACATGTTCATGCCCCGCATGATTGTGCTGAGTATGATTGTGATCGGCATGGCTCACTTCTTCCATACCCTCAACAATTTCTTCGAGCTTTACTTTATCGCCTAATGTATTCATCAAATTTATTTGTAACATATCTTTATTCATAGCTTGAGATAATACTTTTTTTACCCATATATCCGAATCACCGCCATTATAAATAAAAAGATCAGCATTTGAAATCTCTGCAATATCTTGTGTAGATGGCTGATAATTGTGCAAATCAATACCATTGTCTATAATGAGCGACAATGTATAGTTGTTTTCTGTATTTGCTATTATTTCACGCACATAATCATAAATTGGAAAAGATGTGACAACAATATTAATTTTTGAATCCTGACTATCATTTGCAAAAGTTGTTTGTTGTAGGCTAAAAACGAATGTAAGAATAATGCTTAATTTTACAAGCAAGATATATCTACAAGAAGTAATTATTTTTCTCATTTGTGTGTTCCTTTTTTTTGCTATTGTTTATATCTAGTTTGTTATAACTAACTTGTCAAGAAAGCAATAGAGAGATTTAATTATTTTAGAAAAGAAAAAGGCTATAACTAAGTTATAGCCTTTATTTGTTAGCAGTGATTTTATTTTTTAGGGAAAAGATAGGCATACCTTACGGCTAAGCCATCACTTTTTTCTAAAATCTTTGTGACAAGAGCATCTATGTCTTGTGGAGTAAATACACCAAGCTCACGAGAAATATAATGCCTTAATGTGCCATCACTTTGTGAAAATACCCAAACAACAGAGTAAGCAGAACCAACATAAGGTCTATCTTTAAATTCTGGCACAGTTGAAAGCAAAATTCTAAATTTAGGCACGTCCTTTTCTTCTAAGGAAAAAAGATTGGACTCATTAAATCTTTCTTTTAATTTCATATTTAATGCTGAACCTAAGGAATCAGAACCATCGTGTTCAATAGTGATAGCTGTTGTTCTGTCTACAACTTTTGCAGGTGTATTTGCAATTTCCTTACCCTTTTCTTCTGCTGCAAAAGCTGGCATAGCTAAACATAAAGCAAGAGCTAAAGCTGTGACTATCTTCTTCATATTATTACTCCATTGCTATAATTTGATTTTTTAAAAGCATAGCATTGAATTTTTCTAAAATCAATCTAAAAATTTTCTAGAAAAATAATTGCTCATATTATTTTCCTTTAATTCAAGAGGGGGAAACCTTGGCTTTTATTCACAAAAGCATGGTTTCCCCCTCTCAAAAAGCAACTTGAAATAAGCCGTTTCAGAATATCAATATCTATTCAATAATCTGAGCAAGTTTCATAATCTTAATCTTTACTGGCAAGATATTGAGTGCATTTGCTTTCAAATCTTCTTGCAAATTAGTACCATTAAACACTGAATTCATAAGATTTTGAGCAGATAAATAGCCCTCAGCATAATTAAGCTTACAGATAAGCACATTGTCTTTCCATTCTATTGCGTCAACAAGTGTGCGTATATTACGCACTTTTAATTGATTTTTCTTATTTAACTTAGCAAAATTTACTTCTTTACTATCTATAAATTCTGCAATTCTCGCTTTTGCTAAATCTATATATTCCTCAGGCAATTTTATTTGCATAATTTCTTGACTTGCTTGCTCTATAGAGCCATAAAGTGGCAATTTTTCAATAGAAATAAGCTCCATACCATCAAGCATAAATGGTGATAATGCTTGCATAAAATCTTCTTCGCTCATATATTCACGCAAAGAAATAGCAAACCATTCAGACATACTTTCAAGTCCAACTGGCAATGCCATACCAAAAGAAAGCAATGGAAGAGGGTGAAAACCTTGCGAAAAAGACATAGGAATATTTGCACGCCTAAGAGCACGTTCTAAAAGAGGCTGTATTTCAAGCTGACTTAAGTATGAAGCATCATTTATCTTTTTATGCCAAACCTTATAACGCACTTCTCTATGTACTAAATGCTCTTCTATTTTTGGCGGATTTGTTTTCGAATATTTTTTCTCATTTTCGTTCTGTCTTTGTATTGTCACATCAGATGGCACATCAATGGCTTCTTGATCTCTTTGTTTGAAATTGAGCGAAGTTTCGATCTTTGGCTCACTCTCACTTTGTCGAAGAGCTGAAGGCATTTTTGGAAAATCACATACACCACATAATGAGCATTTTTCGTATCTGCAATCAAGTGTGAGATTTTCACCCACAGCTTTTTTGTATTCACGAAGTAAAAATTCTTTTGTGATTCCAGTATTTAGATGATCCCAAGGCAATAAAGCTTCTTTGTCTCTTGCTCCTGTATAGTCTTCAATGTTCATGCCCTCTTCTTTCATTGCTTTGAACCAGAATTCAATATTGAAATGATCCATCCAAGAATCAAAAACAGCTCCTTGCTTATAGGCATTGTACACAACCTTAGACATTTTTCTATCTGCACGCGATAATATGCCTTCTAAGTGCGAAGTTGCAGGCTCGTGCCAACGCATTTTAATATTTTTATTTTGCTTTACTAAGTCACGCAAGAAGAAAATTCTTTTTGACATTTCTTCGAGAGAAATCTGTGCTTCCCACTGAAAAGGAGTATGTGTTTTTGGCACAAAAGGCGAAACAGAAACAGTAACTTGTAATTGTGTGCCTTTTTTTCTGCCATCTTCATCGTAATATATTGCACAATCACGCACTTTTTTTGCTAATTCTACTATTGCCTCTAAATCTTCATAACTTTCAGTAGGTAAGCCAATCATAAAATAAAGCTTTACTTGCTGCCAACCATAAAAAACTAATTGTCTTACATGCTGAATCAAAGCTTCTTCTGTTATGCCTTTATTGATAACATCTCTTAATCTTTGTGAGCCAGCTTCTGGGGCAAGCGTTGCACCGGTGCGGCGAATGTTTGAAATGCATTCCATAATATCGCCATCAACAGAACCTACGCGTAAAGAAGGCAAAGAAAGCGAAATTTGCTCGCTCGCGCATTTTTTTGCAACATCAAGAAATAAAGATTTTAATGCAGAAAAATCACCAGCAGATAATGACAAAAAGCCTACATCTTCGTAACCTGTTTTTTGCACAGCTTCTGCTAAAATTTCCTTTATAGATTCTACACTTCTTTCACGCGATGGTCTTGTAGTATAGCCAGCTTGGCAGAATCTACATCCACGAGTACAACCTCTTGCGATTTCAAGTGTCAATCTATTGTGAATCGCACCAAAAGGCGAAGTTTGTGCTATTGGATATGGAGCGTCGTCTAAATTACTTACAAGCCCTCTGCATACTTCAGTATAATCTGAATATTTAGCAACAAGTTTCCCTTCCTTTTCTTCAAAGAAGGAAGGAATATATACACCTTTAATAAAACGTGCTTTTTCTAAAAATTCTGTTTTAGTCCAATCATTAGCATGTGCCTCGGCTAGCAAAGAAAGCAGTTCAAGGGTCATTACTTCGCCCTCGCCAAGCATCATTAAGTCCACAAATGGAGCAAGCGGTTCAGCACAAATAGTGCAGCCACCACCCACCATCACAATTGGATATTTCTTAATGTCTTCGCCGCGTTCCTCAGCAAATAATGGAATTTGCGCCAAGTCTAACATATAGAGAATATTGGTAAAAGCAAGCTCATGCGTAAGACCAAAAGCCAAAGCATGAAAATCTTTGATATCTGTATCGCTTTCAAGTGAAGCAAGAGCTACATTATGTTTTTTTAGCAAAGCACCAGCGTCAACGCAAGGAGCAAAAACTCTCTCACACACAAAATCTTTATGATTATTTACTAATGAATACAATATCTTGTGACCTAAGTAAGACATGCCAATTTCATACATATCTGGAAAAGCTAATGCATAATGTATTTTTGCATTTTGCACATCTTCTTTTGAAATCTTGCAAGCACCTTCTTCAATGCCAATATAACGACTAGGTTTTGGGAGTAGTGATAATATTTCTTTCATAATTTGCCCTATAATTGCTTCTTTCTCTATACGAGAAGTAAAAGAATATAGATAGAAAAAAAGAGAAAAGCAAGTAACTTTTCTCTTCTATATTTTAACTATTAATTCAAATGGTTAATTAGTTTGTAATAATGCCAGATTTTTGAATTGAAATATTTGTAAGGATTTCAATATATTTATTTTGTAATTCTTCAGGAGTAGATTTGTAAGCATACATTACTTTATCAAAATCTATGTCTGCAACAAAAACTTGCTCAAAAGGATAACCATAAGGAAGCATCATCATTTGAACGCCTTCTTTTGTTGGAACTGATTGCATAAGAGCAACTTCGTTGAATTGTTTAGCTTCTGCATTATATTTACCGATGATAACTTCACCTGAAACTAATTTTGCCATTCTAATATCGTGTGCCATTTTCTATACTCCTTAGAAATAAATAATTATAGATAAAATAAAGTCTATTCTCACATTGTCAATACATAAGAGAAAACTTTATGAAAAATCAACCAAAACCATGCCTACAAAAGATTTTCCTTCATAAAATTCAACTCTATAGAGATTGTTTTTATTATCTAAAGAATAGGTGCTGAGAAAATCTTTCTTTACTATAGCCACATTTGCTTCGGTTTTGATTTCGCCAATTTTTTGCTCTTTTCTTGCACCAATGGCATTTATTCTAAAACCGTCTATATGTTCGATATTAAAAGAATTTTTTACTTTTATAATATCGCCCATGTTTATTTGCTTTTGTGTACCATCGATTTCAATATTAAAGGTTGGATTTGCTTGCGAAAAAACATAATTTTGTGTGCGAAAATGAGTGTGTCTGTTATTGCCATAATGCACTGTCACAAGATTTCCACTATTTGAAAGAGCAACAATAGGGTGCAAAGTGGTATAAGAAGCTTTCTTTGGCAATGGTATATAACCAGATTGATTTGTCTTAAGCATATTTATAGGAAGAGTTATTCTGCCATCTGCAAGTTTTACATACAAATCTTCAAAAAGAGCTTTATTCACATTTTCTGGTGTGAGTTCAAAGTTTTTTGCGTATTTCACTTCTTGTAAATCAAAAAGTGCTTCTAATTGCATAAGGTGGTAATATACGCGACTTTTTGTATTAAATGACTTACTTATTTCAAGTCCAAATGCAGGAATGTTTTCTTTTACGCAAAACCAAGTAAGCGTTTTTTCCATTTCTGCATTGCCCTCAGGAGTTTTTGTATTATATACATTAAAATAGTCATTCTTATTTTTAATACGTGAATTAACTAGATTAGTTACTTTTTTGCCTGTTTCTTCTAAATTGCCGTAAATTGCAGAAGGCATTTCAGCTTGATCAATTATGATTGCTTGCCCCCAACGCTTTGGATTTCTTACAGATGAAACGTATTTTGGCGAGTAAAAACCTGAACCATCGTGTAAATTTAATACAATATCAGGTTGAAAATCTAAGATATATTTTTGTAATCTACGCACTTCATTGTATTGTTTATCTTTTTCAGATAAAGAAGAAAATTTTCTGTTCATATCACCAAAAACACCACGCGAACGTTTTAGTATACTAAGAAAATTTAAATTTGGAATTATGTGCACTTGTGCATTTTCAAAAGTATAGTGAGTAGACAGCAATGAGGCAGTATTAAAAGAGCCAGGTTCATCACCTTGTATGCCACCAATTACAAGAATTTTTATATCTTGCGGATTTTCTGAACCTCTTTTTAAAATAGTGAAATCATAATTTCCTATTTCTCTTGTTTCAAGTTCTGGATAAAGGGGAGTGAAATTATTTGCATGCACGTCAAAAGCTGCAAAATGTAAGAAAGTAAATAATGCTAACAGGTAAAAACGTATGCTCATTCTAAAATTCATCTCCGCTCTGTTTCTCTATTGTATCTAAAATATCTGAAATGGTAGGCTCAAAGGCAATTTCATTAAGGCTAGTTGAAGATAAGCCACTTTTTATAGTATCATTATCATAGCCACTTTCATAAGAATTTAACTCATTTTTTAAATCTTCGTCTGCATCTTCATCATCTAGTTCTTCGTCGTCTAGTTCTTCGTCGTCTAGTTCTTCGTCGTCTAGTTCTT
>CAYJHN010000041.1:0-8545 GCA_964369985.1 uncultured Desulfovibrionaceae bacterium
TTATTTTTGAAAAAAATTTAGATAAAGTTCAAAAAAAACAATCGGGTAAGCAAAGTCTTAAAGAATTTATTTCTTCAATCAAGGCTCTTAGTGATGAAAAGCTTTTCATAGCAGTTGACCAAGAAGGCGGAAGAGTTAACCGTTTAAAAGAAAGATATGGCTTTAAAAAAATGCTTTCAAATAAAGTAGTTGCCAATAAAAATTCCTTAGAATTTGCTAGAGAGCATGCAAAATTAATTGCAAGCGAAGTTGCCTCTGTTGGTTTCAATGTTAATTTTTCACCAGCTATTGATTTAGATATAAATAAAAAATCTCCTGCTATTGGTAAGATCGAAAGGGCTTTTTCTGACAATGAAGTTCAAGTAACTGAATTAGCAAAGATTTATATAGAGGAATTTCATAAACAAGGACTTCTCACTTCATTAAAGCATTTTCCAGGACATGGTTCAGCAAAAGACGATAGTCATTATTTATTTACTGATATTTCAGATAGTTGGCAAGAGAGGGAACTTTATCCTTATAAAGAGCTTATAAATGCTGGACTTGCTGATTCTGTGATGATAAGTCATTTATATAATTCAAATATTGATAGTGAACACCCTGCAACGATGTCTGAAAAAACAATAAAAAAACTTTTGCGTGAAGAAATGGCTTTTGACGGTGTTGTAATTTCAGATGATATGCAAATGAAAGGACTTATAAGTAAATACGGTGTCGAAGATTCAATAATTTTAGGTATAAATGCTGGTATAGATCTATTTATTTATGGAAATAACTTGGGTGAAGAGCTTTTTACAGCACAAAGATTTATAGACACTGTTATGCAGGCGATTGAAAACAAAGAAATTGATGAAGATCAAATTGACGCAGCTTACCAAAGAGTTGAAAAACTACGTTCACGATTAAATAAATAACAAGTGGTTTATAATATTATGCTTTTTCAAATAAAAGACGCAAGCTTTACTTATCCTAATAATGTTAAAGCTTTTGAAGAAATAAATTTTAGCATTGAGGCTAATGAATGTATTTGTATATGCGGAGCAAATGGCAGCGGTAAGTCAACATTACTTCGTGTGATTGCAGGAATTTTAGAGCTTGAACACGGTGAAATAATAGCAAAAAAAAACTTGCTTGAGCTTTCTTCGCTTCTTTTTCAAGAACCAGATATGCAATTATTAGGGCAAAACATAGAAGAAGAACTTTTTTTAACGCGTACAAATCTAAGCGAAGAGGAAGTAGAAAAAGCCTTTGAATTATTAGATTCTTTTGCTTTACTAAAGCATAAAGATAAAGATATTGACAAACTTTCATTTGGTCAAAAAAGAAAACTCTGTCTTGCCTTATGTCTTTTGCAAGAACCCTCCTTGCTTTTGTTAGACGAGCCTACTTCTGGTTTAGATTTTCCTGCCCAAAAGCAGCTCAGAGAAATATTGCTTGATTTAAAAAAACAAAAAGAAATGAGCCTTTGTATAATCTGCCATGATATTGAATTTTTTGCTGATTTAGCAGATAAGGTGCTTATTATTGAAAATGGTAAACAGCTCTTTTGGGGTAGTGTAGAAAATGCATTTAATTTTTTAGAAAATAATCCAGAAGGTGGCATAAAGTTGCCTTCATATTGGAAAAAAGACAAGAAAATTCAATCGTGGAATGAATAAAAAACTGAAAAAGTAAAAATATACGGAAGCTAGAATGCAAGAATGCAGTGAAAATAAAAGAGTAAAGAATGCCCAGCTTTTAAAACAAAGCCAGTGCAAATCACTCTCTAAAAAATATATAACGAAAAATCAGGTAGATGCACGCTATATTATGTTTTTCTTTCTTTTCACTGCTTCCAGTTCTTTGCATTTTTCACTTTTTCAATCTCTTTTCGCTTTTTTTCTTTTTTCTGCTGTTTTACTCTTTAAATACAAAGAAAAAAATAAAAAAATGCATTTATATACCTTGCTTTTTGTGTTTTGTTTTTTTTGTTTTCTTTTTTCTTTCCTCATTAAAAGTATAGATTATGAAAATACTTTTGTTCTAAAAAATGTGCATGAAAATTTGCTCTTTTCATTTGAATATGCCTTGCATTTGTTTTTGCTGGGAATTATTGGATTATGCCTTTTTATTTGGCAAGAAGCAAAGGAGTATGCTTGTGCAATTACTTGGTATTGTAGTTTTTTTTCACGAAAGCACGCATGGAAATTAGGCCTTGTTTCATTACTCGTTTTACGATATTTCTCTACCTTGCTTATCTATGCACGCGAATTAAAAATTGCTGTGCAATATAGGTTAAGAAAAGGGCATTCATTCACAAAAAAAGTAAGTCTTTATATGGTGAATCTTTTTTCTATGTTTTGCGATAAAAACTATGATTTAAGTGTTGCTTTATTTGCAAGAAAAATGAATAGACCAGAAGCTTTTCATAAAAAGTGGCCAAAATCTCCTTTTTTATCTTTTCAAAATTTTAAAGCACATTTTTTGCCTTTTCTTCTTTTTTTCTTTTCACTTATACAAGTTTTGCTTCTACAAATACTTTGATTTTTCATTTATTTTAGTGCTAAGTAGTGAATTTTTTTATTATTAAATATTCAATAAATTAGGCTTGAAATCTTTTACTTTTTTATATATAGTTTGAAAAATTAACGTGTTATTTTAAATCTATTTTTATAGAGGTTATGAGACATTCTAACCTAAAATAACTCTTTACTCAAATATTAAGGAAAAAATATGCAAACATTGAAATACCCTCGTGTGCTTTTGAAACTTAGCGGTGAAGCTCTAGCAGGGGATCATGGTTTTGGTATAGCACCTGAAGTGGTTAGCAAAATATGCAATGAAATCGCTCAGGTATATGCAGATGGAGCTCAGCTCGCTCTTGTGATTGGTGGTGGAAATATCTTTAGAGGACTTTCTAGTTCTGCTAAGGGAATGGATCGCTCAAATGCTGATTACATGGGTATGTTAGCTACTATTATGAATGCTTTGGCTGTGCAAGACGCATTAGAAAAAATGAATGTGCCAACACGCGTTCTTTCTGCCTTGTCAACAACTGAGGTGTGCGAACCTTATATCAAACGCCGTGCAATCAGACACATGGAAAAAGGTCGAGTAGTGATTTGTGCTGCGGGGACGGGTAATCCTTACTTCACAACAGACACAGCAGCAGCTCTTCGCGGTGTTGAACTAGCTTGTTCCTTACTCATTAAAGCGACTAAAGTTGATGGTCTATACGATAAAGATCCATTAAAATATACTGATGCTGTAAAATTTGACGAAATTTCTTATTCTGAAACTTTGTCTAGACATCTCAAAGTTATGGATTCTACAGCAATCACATTAGCTGAAGAAAATGAACTTCCAATTGTTGTTTGTTCTATGTTTGGCGGCGCTATTAGAAGAGTGTTGCATGGCGAAAAAGAAGGCTCAATAGTTAAGTAAGCCTTTGCAAATATAAATAAAAAATACATTTTTAGAAAAAAAGGAAATAAAATGAAAGACGAAATTATGTTTGATGCAGAAGAGCGTATGGAAAAAGCTTTAGTGGCTTTAGATAGAGATTTCACTAAATTACGCACTGGCCGTGCTTCTTCTTCACTCGTTGATGAAATTAAAGTTGACTACTATGGCACGCCAACTCCAATCAAAGGTCTTGCTACAGTTTCTATTCCTGACAGTAGAACAATTTCAATCCAACCTTGGGATAAAGGCGCTTTTGCTTTAATTGAAAAAGCAATTCAAGTTTCTGATTTAGGTTTAAACCCTATGAATGATGGTAAACTCATTCGTATTGGTATTCCACCTTTAACAGAAGAACGCCGTAAAGAGCTTTCAAAATTAGCAAAGAAATACGCTGAAGATGCAAAAGTTGCTATTCGTAATATCCGTAGAGATGTGAACGATAGCATGAAAAAACTTGAAAAAGATAAGGGTATTACTGAAGATGAATCTAAAAAAGCTTTAGATGATATCCAAAAAATGACAGATAAATTCGTTGCAAAATGCGATGAAAAATATGCTGTTAAAGATAAAGAAATCATGGATATCTAATCTTGATTTCGCATATTGCAGTTATTATGGATGGCAACGGCCGATGGGCAACAGCACAAGGCCTTTCACGCAGTGAAGGGCACAAAGCTGGGGCTAAGGCCGTTCGTAGTATCATAACAAGAGCAAGGCAAATAAATTTGCCTTATCTGACCTTGTATGCTCTTTCTCGAGAAAATTTGCAAAGACCAAAAGATGAATTAAAACAACTCTTTAGTCTTTTTGTTGAATTTGTTTCACAAGAAGTGCCACAGCTAATTGAACAAGGAATACGCCTAAATGTTGTTGGCGATACCTCTTTGCTTCCTTTTGCTTCTGCAAATGCTTTAAAATACGCTATAAGCAAAACGCAAAATTGTGATAAAATGCAATTATGTTTGGCTTTAGCTTATTCAGGTAGAGAAGAAATAGCAAGAGCTTTTATGCGTATGCAGCAGAAAAATCTTGACTTTTCGTCAATATCCACAAAAGAACTCTCAGAAATTATTTCGCAAAATCTTGACGCACCTCACTTTCCTGACCCAGATTTAATTATAAGAACTGGAGGGGATTTTCGCATAAGTAATTTCTTACTCTATCAGTCTGCTTATACTGAACTTTATTTTTCACAAACCTATTTTCCAGATTTTGGAACTGAGGAATTTGATAAAGCTATTGAAGATTTTTATCAAAGAAAAAGACGTTTTGGTAAAACTGACGAACAAGTTATGGCACTCACAAAATAAGCAAAAGATTTAATAAAATCTTTTATATTAATGTAAATTTAAAATTGATTTTCTTGCTAAGTAAAGTTTTCAAGAAAACTATGGGCATATAATGATTGAACTTTTTAAACGCTGTATAACAGGTGTCCTTCTTTTAATAGCTCTTTTTCTCGCTCTTTATCTTGATGGAAACTATTTCAAGTTACTCTTTCTTGTTGCCGCTACTGTTACTTCGTGGGAGTTTTACAGAATGTTTTTATGCCCAAAAAAGAAAGGGCTTTTATATTTTGCAACTATTTTAAGTTTTCTGCTTATTGTGACTACTTTTTTCTTACCAATAGATGAAAAAAATATACTTTCGCATCCATATAGCCCGGCATTACTTATGCTTGCTTCTATTATTATCGCAAGCGTAGGACTTTTCCGCTGGGCAAAAATTGGCAAAGAGGCACTTGTTGATAGTGCTATAATTCTTTCTGGTATTGTTTATATTCCTATGGCAATGGCTTTGCTTTTGCCTTTATCCACACTAGAACGCCTTTATATGTTTCTTTTGCTTGCTGTGAATGATACTTTTGCTTATCTTGTTGGTATGTTATGTGGTAAACATAAGATTTGGCCGGCTGTGAGTCCAAAGAAAAGCATTGAAGGCTCTTTGGGTGGTTTAGTTGCGTCAGTGATTTTAACTGTTGCGTATGGCACATATTTTGGTAGTGCAAACATGTTGGATTACGCTATCTTAGGTGCTATTTTCGCAGTTTTAGGTCAACTTGGCGACTTCTTTGAATCTGCTTTGAAACGTACTTCTGGTGTGAAAGACTCTTCTTCACTTTTACCAGGGCATGGCGGAGTGCTTGATAGATTAGATAGTATGCTCTTTGTATTGCCTGCTATGTATCTAATATATATGATTTTCCCTCACGTAAGATTTTAATATATGAAATATATTTCTTCTCTTCCTACGCAAGAATATTGCCAAACTTTTCCACGCGTACTTTCTATTTGTGGCTCTACTGGCTCAATAGGAGTGAGCACGCTCGCCATTGTTGATGCTTATCCAGACTTGTTTGAAGTGCATGCACTTGCTTGTGGAAAAAATATTGATTTACTTGCTAAACAGGCTTTAAAATACAAGCCTTCCTATTTAGTTGTGCAAGAAGAAAAATTAATAAGTGAGCTTAAAGAAAAATTAATTTCTGCAAAAGAATATAAGCCAACTATTCTCTTTGGGCAAGAAGGTTATGAAATAATTGCCTCTTTAGAAAAAGTGACTACATTTATTTCAGCTCAAGTTGGTGCATCGGGCTTAAGGGCTACTATTGCGGCAGCAAGAGCTGGCAAAGTTATTTGCTTAGCAAATAAAGAATCTCTTGTGCTTGCTGGTAATTTATTGCGTGATATTTGCCAAATCAATAATGCGAAAAAAGCAGTTATATTGCCGATAGATTCCGAACATCATGCATTATTTCAGTGTATTAGAAGTTTTGAAACTGAAGAAAGTAAACATGTGCGGTCGCTTGTTCTTACAGCTTCAGGCGGTGCACTTCGTGGTAAATCACTCGATTTTTTAAAAAAAGCAAGTGTTGAAGATGCGTTAAAGCATCCAAATTGGAAGATGGGAGCAAAAATCACTGTTGATTCAGCTACTTTAATGAACAAAGGTTTAGAAGTGATAGAGGCTTGCCAACTCTATCAAGTAGACTTATCTAAGGTAGAGGTGCTTGTGCATCCGCAAAGTATCATACATTCAATGGTGCAATATCAGGATTTATCTTATATTGCTCAGCTTTCAAAGCCAGAAAGTAGATAATGCACTTTTTCCTTGTCTTGAAATTGCAAAAAATGCTTATAAAGAGAAAAAATGCGTGGCTCTAAATGCGGCAAACGAAATTGCAGTTGAGGCTTTTTTAAATAAAGAAATACTTTTTATGCAAATACCTGAACTTATAGAAAAAATTCTAGAAAAAGCAGGGCTTGACCCAAATGATTTAGATGCTATACTTTCTTTTGATAAATTATACAGACAAAGAGCAAAAGCTCTTATCACTACTTTAAATTAAATATAACAATAAAAAATATACTTAAGCGAGATTTTAATGGATACGATACTTTCCTTTGCTGGACAAGCAATAGCAGTTATTTTTGTACTTGGAACACTTATTTTTATACACGAACTAGGGCATTTTTTGATGGCACGCTATCTTAAGATTGGTGTTATCACTTTTTCACTTGGCTTTGGCCCTAAAATCCTTAAATATACAAAAGATAAAACAACTTATTGCCTTTCACTTATTCCACTTGGTGGCTATGTTTCAGCTGTGGGTGAATATTCTGACGAGGTAGAAAGCCTTGGTTTTACACAAGAAGAAGCTGTGACATGTCGTCCGCCTATGCATAGATTATTACTTGCTCTTGCAGGCCCTGTAGCAAACTTAATTTTGGCTTTTTTCTTTTATTGGATAATTGCTTTTAGTGCTGGTTCTGCTGTTGTTTTGCCAAAAATTGGTAATGTGCTTGATGAAAGTGCTGCTTCTATAGCTGGAATTCAGCCAAGCGACACAATTTTGCGTATAGGCAATAGTGAAGTTCAAGTTTGGGACGATATCCCAAATGCTATTGAAAAAACTCAAGGTAGAGCTACAGAAATTGAGTTTTTACGCGATGATATGATATATACAGTGCTTGTTACACCAAAAGAAAGCGTGCGTACAAATATTTTTGGTGAAGAAGAAAAAGCTTTCTTGGTTGGAATAACTCCTTCTGGTGAAACTTTGCATTTACCACTTGGCCTTATTGATTCTTTTGTTGAAGCGTATGATCAAACAATGTATACGATCAAGATGACAATTACAGGTATTTCAAAGCTTGTTACTGGTTCTGTTTCAGCGGATAATGTTGGCGGACCTATCTTGATTGCTCAGATAGTTGGCGAACAAGCCAAAGTGGGTATTATTCCCTTATTAATGCTTGCAGCTCTTATTAGTATCAACCTAGGTTTATTGAATTTATTGCCTATTCCTGTTTTAGATGGTGGAACAATTGTTTTCTCAATTATTGAAATGATTATACGCAGGCCAATAAGTGAAAATGTGCAAGAACAGCTTATGAAAGTTGGTGGATTTTTCCTTATATCTCTTATGGTTTTTGCTACCTTTAACGATGTGATGCGATTTTTTAAATAGGATAAAAAATGAGTATAGCAGACAATAGAAAAGCGAGACAGCTCTATGAATTCTTAGATTTTTATGAAGCTGGTATTTCGCTAACGGGCCCTGAAGTGAAGTCTATTCGTATGGGCAAAATTTCTTTTGTTGATTCCTATATCGATTTTAGAAATGAAGAAGCCATCTTGGTTGGTTTAAATATCGCCCCATACGCACAAGCTGGCTATGTGAAGCAAGAGCCAACTAGACCAAGAAAGCTTTTGCTACATAAAAGAGAAATTATTCAGATGAAGGCAAAGGTTGAACAAAAAGGTTTAACTGTAATTCCAGTGAAATGCTATTTAAAGCATGGCAAAATCAAGTTTGAAATTGCTCTTGCAAGGGGTAAAAATCATACGGATAGGCGTGATGAACTCAAGAAAAGAGCAGAAAACAGAGATATGGAAAGGGAATTAGCCAGATAATGAGCAAGAAAAGCGATGAATATAGTTCTGAGTATAAATACCCAGCAACATTGCCTTATTATGTAAAAAGGCATAGAAATAATCGTAAAGAAAATGCCTTACGCTGTGCTAAAGAACCGACACGTTTTCTTAAAGTTCTCGATAATTTGCTTGATAAAAAGGGCAGAACAAAAGAACAAAAGAA
>CAYJHN010000041.1:8555-12155 GCA_964369985.1 uncultured Desulfovibrionaceae bacterium
TCTATAATCATTGGGATATGGTTTTGGCTGAGCTTGCTAGTCTTGCGCTTCCAATAGGACATAAAGGTAGAACCTTGCTTGTAGGTGCTGAAGATAATTATGCTTTGTCTGATTTGCTTTATTCAGAAAGTGAAATTCTGCTTCTTGTTAATGCCTTTATGGGTGAAGACTATTTTGAAAAAATTGAAATGCATTTACTGCAAGGCAAAAAACCACTCAATGTTATGCCAAATGATATTGGTTTTAAAAAACAAGAAATTGAGCTTATACGTCCGGAAAATTTAGGAAAGTTAGATTTGCCTGATGGCCCTGTGAAAGATGCATATTTGCATTATCTTTCTTTATTTAAATAGAAATAGCACGGAGAGTGGCTAGAAATGAATAAAAAATCCTTGTACTTTAAGCTATCTTTACTTGGAATTGTGGCTCTGTATTTTGGCTATATGTTATATCAACAAAACACAGAAAAAAACTTTGATCATGCTCGCTACGAACAAGAACACAGCCTTGCAGAACTCAATATTTATCCACAAGATTTGCTTTTTTATGCTGACAAAGAGCCTAATACAGGCCTTATTGCCGATAATGAATTGCAAAAATATAAAGACGAATTTCAACTTAAATACTATGCACCTTGGAAACAGATTAAACCGCTTATTGAACAAAAAGATTTAAGTAGTGTTTTTGATAGAAAATCAGTAGCTTATGCAGAAAATCTTAAAGCATGGGATAGTGTAAAGTGGAATAAAATAAAAGAAAACGCAGCTTTAGATTCTTATCCTAATTCTTCACAAGCGGCAATAAGCTTAAATGCAACACCATTACGTGCAATTCCAAGCTTGGCCCCACTTTACTTAGATGTAAATTCTTTATCAAATGCTTATCCTTTTGATATGTTACAGTATTCGCAATTACCATTAGGCTTGCCTTTGTATATTTCACACACAAGTGCAGATAAAACTTGGTATTTTGTTGATTCTGGCAATGCAAGCGGGTGGGTGCAGGCAAAGGATATTGCTTTTGTAAATAAGGACTTTATAGAAAATTGGTTAAAAAGTGAACTTATTGCAATAACAAAAGAGAATACTACTCTTACAATAAATTCATTGTTTCACGCAAAGGCTTTTGTGGGTACACTCTTGCCTAGAAAAGAAGATAAAGTTTATGTGCCTTTAAAAGATTTAAATGGAATGGCTTATCTCTATAATGTAGAGCTAAATACTGAAAATTATAAAGCATTTCCTTTACCTTTCAATGCTAAAGAAATTGCCTTGCTTGGTCAAGAAATGATGGGACAAAATTATGGTTGGGGTGGCTTGAATGGCAATAGAGATTGTTCGCTTATGTTGGAGGATCTTTTCATAAATTTTGCTATACATCTACCACGAAATTCAGCTTTACAGGGTAATATTGGACATGTTTTTTCTTTGCTAGATACTGAAAATAAAGAAGCAGAAATTCTAAAGATAGCAAAACCCTTTGCTTCATTTATTTATAAAAAAGGGCATATTATGCTATATATAGGTTCTTATGAGGGCAAAGCACTAGTTTTTCATAATGCATGGGGTGTTGTGGCAAAAAATAATCAACGCATATTGGTTGGAAAGGCTCTTGTTTCAAGCTTAGAACTTGGTTCACAAAATCCACGAGTAGATAAAAGTAAATCTTTATTAAATACTATTCAAAGTGTAAATAATTTATAAAATAAATACTTTTGTACATTTGGCTTAATTATAGTATTACAGCACTTGCAATTTGAAAGTAAAATAACTATAATTGGCTAGGAGAAATATATGACTTTAGATTATAATGAAGCGCAAGGCATAATAAAAGAGCAAGAATTAGCTGCTCTAGAAGAATTTAAAAATGTTTCAGCTGATGAACTTTTGTCTATTTGGGAGCAAACGCAAACAATGGAATTTCAAATGCGTGAAAATTTTGGAAGTCATGTTGTTTTAGCTCCAAATTATGAAAAAATTATTCTTGAAGAACTACAAAATAGACTTTTTAATGAAACACTCTTGATAAAATTGCCAAAAAGAGCAAAAAGATCAATGAAAAAACCACGCAGAGCAAAAAAATCGCCAAATCCTATTATATCACGAGTATAACATGAGCGAGATAGAGCAAAAAGAGAATAGAAGTTTTAAAAATAAAAATATGTGCCAAGTAGAAAGTGTAGAAAAGGGCAATAAAGTTTGCTATCCTTATACTTTACAGCAAATAAAAGCTTCTGCTGGTTCAGGTAAAACTCATACACTTATTAGCAAACTTCTTGAAATTTTTTGCGTATTACCAGAAAACTCTCAACAATTTCAGTTAAGCGAAAATCATCGCAAAAAACTTTCTTCTGTGCTTGCTATCACTTTTACTAATGCTGCTGCAACTGATATGAAGACAAAGTTGATAAGCAGGTTAAAAAGCATAGCTCTTGGTTTAGAAAAAGAAAATTATTCAGTAGAGCAAGCAAAAAACACTATAAAAGCGTGTATTGCTAATTATTCAGCACTTAATATAAGAACAATTGATTCTTTTTTACTCATGCTTTTAAAGCAAAATATATTTGCTTACCATCTACCTCCTCGTTTTGACATACTTTTTTCAAACGAGGAATTTTTTTCGCCACTTTATGATGATCTTGCTTTTTCAGCTCTTTATAAAAATAAAAATCCTCAAGATACTGTTGGCAATGAATTATTAAAACATTATGAAGAAATTTATTCTAACTTTTTGCAACTCACTGAACATAAAGGCTTTTTAGGTTTAAAAAAAGTAAGAACTTCCGTTCTTGCTCTTTGCTCTGCTTTAACTCAGATTCCCGAAGAAAAAAGAGCAAAACTTACAAGTAAAGATGAAATTTATGCAGCAAGCATTGTAAGTCAGGAGAAATATGAAAGAAACTTACTTCTTTTAGACGAATTTATAAATACGCACAAAATTAAAATTAAAAAAGACTTAAAAGACGCAATATTAGATTTTAAAGAGAAGAAGAAAATTTCCTCACTCTTTGCTGAAAAACTTGAAATAATTAAATCTAAAGCAATCACAGTAAAAGATTTAAAAATTTTAGATGAAGTAGAAAATGCAGAAAAGAGTAGGAAATTAGATGCCTTAATTGAAGATATATCTAAGGCTCATAAAAAGGCTTTTTTACTCAAATCATCGCTTAAGTTTTTGCCTTTTATCATTCTTGCAAGACTCACATTAGAAATTCAGTCATATGAAGAACAAGCAAAAGAAAAATTATTATCTCGACGAGTTGTGGAACTATTATCCGAAGCAATAGAAGAAAGAAATCTGTTGCCTGCCATGCTTGAACGTATGTCTTATGATCTTAATTTTCTTTTTGTAGATGAATTTCAAGATACAAATAAAGAGCAATGGGATATTATAAGTCAATTTGTAGATGAAATACGTGCTCATAATGGTGCTTTTACTTATGTTGGCGATGTAAAGCAAGCAATATATTCATGGCGAGGAGGGGATTCTACTCTCTTTGAAGACGTGTATGCAAAGGCTCATGAGCCAAAGGACAAAGAGTTTCTTGATACAAATTGGCGTTCATCAAAGCATATTATTGAATTTAATAATAAAGTTTTT
>CAYJHN010000042.1:0-12117 GCA_964369985.1 uncultured Desulfovibrionaceae bacterium
CTGAAATAACATATAAATTAGTAGATAAAAAAATCTACCAACAATAAAAAGGAAAAATTATGCTTTGGAAAATTTTGATATTTGTTGTAGCAGGCTATGCCTTATACCGTCTTTTTATGAACGACAAACAAAGAAAAAATGTCGATAAAAAACAAGAAAGAGAAGACTTAATCGCAAATGGCGAATTAGTAAAAGATCCCTCTTGTGGAACTTATGTAGATCCTGAAAGCGCGATCACAGTAAAAAGTGGCGACGACAAGTATTATTTCTGCTCTTATGAGTGCCGTGAAAAATTTCTTAAACAAATAGAACAATAAAACTAGGTAATTTGATGAATCTTCTTTATGCTGACAGACAAGGCAATATTTATGATCACCCCGAACTTTTAATGCTTGTGCGTAGGGGCGAAGAATTTGCCCTGCCAAGGCCAGACGAGCTTATTCCTCTGCCAGATGAAAGTGAGCTTTTTTTGCTGCCAAGCAGAAGGGCTGTAGGGCTTAATCCTGAAACAGGCGAAATTGAAGTATTAGAAGAATTAGCTGTGGCTGCTTTTATTGCACCAGGCTATACTCTTTCTTCGCATCCTGCCTATGTTAGCGAAGAAGACGCTCAAACATTACCTCTATTTGCCTATGGAGCTGTTTGCATACAAGGCGATGATTTCTTTGTTGCAGCAAAAAAAGTAGATATGGACGATAGGCAAGTTTTTGCAGATATTTCAAAAAAGAAAATAGGCAAAAGAGCAAAGCAAATCATGGAAGAATTTCCAGATAATAGGCTTATTCAGCATTTAATGACAAATTGCGTCATGACCTATGATTGCCCAGCCGCAAGAAATCTTTGTATAGGCAGATACGAAGCACCTATTCCAACTTCAAAAACATGTAATGCTCGCTGTATTGGTTGTATTTCTTTTCAGGAGCAGTCTTCAAAAATATGTGCAAGTCCGCAGAATAGAATGACTTTCACACCAACAAAGGAAGAAATACTCGAACTTATGTTCTTTCATTCGCAATTTGAAAAAGAAAAACCGCTTTTCTCCTTTGGGCAAGGCTGTGAGGGTGAACCGCTCACACAGGCTGATTTGCTCATTGAAACTGTTGCTTCTTTTAGAGCGAAAAAAGGCAGAGGAACTGTAAACATTAATACAAATGCTTCAAAGCCTGATGCTGTTGAAAAATTATGCAAGGCTGGACTTTCTTCAATACGAATTTCATTAAATTCCACTATTGAAGAAAGGTATAATGCCTATTACAGGCCTATTGGCTACACTTTTGACGATGTAAAAAAATCAATGGAATTAGCAAGGGAAAACAATATATTTATTTCTTTCAACTTGCTTTATTTTCCTTCTATTACGGATACAGAAGAAGAATTTGATTCACTTGTTGAAATTATTACTAAGTATAAGGTTGACTTTATTCAATTAAGAAATCTTAATATAGATCCTGAAATGTACCAAGCCTTGCTTAATGTAAATTCAGCCTCTATGGGCTTATCTAACTTTATTAAAAGATTGAAAAAACAGTGTCCATGGCTTAAATTTGGCTATTTTAATCCATATATAAGTGAATAAAAATATGCGTTTTGCCTTTATTTTGTCAGAAGATTCATCACTTTTGCTGCAAAGAGCAGAAGAAGTAGCACAAGAGTTTTACGCCAAGCACAATGCCAAAGCAAGTAGGCATGTGTATTGGGGAAACGAGGGGCTTTTGTCTGACTTTTGGCAAAAGTTAACCATACAAAACCTTTTGCCACAGGCAGATTTTTTTCTTATTCGTAATGCCGAAAAGCTAGACACAGAAACTTGGAAAAAACTTACTGAAAATATAGGCACTTTAAGAGATGATGCTTTCTTACTTATTGCAATAGAAAGTGCGTGGGAAAAGGGCAAGCCAAAAGTTCCAGCTCTTATTTCAGGGCAAAAGTGCTATAGCTTTGCAGAGAAAAAAGATTGGCTTATACGAATAGCGGCTTTAACTGAACAAACAAAAAAAGCTTATATTACTAAAGCCTTGCAAAAGCGTAAGATTTCTGCATCAAGAGAAATTCTTGAAAAATTATCGCACATTCTTGCTCCAAATGCTGCAACAATTGAAAATTCATTAGATCAGCTTGCCTTTGCCTGTGAAGCTAATGCAGAAAATGAAATAAAAGAAGAATATTTAGAAATTCTTGCACCTGCTTCTGCCGAACTTCTTTTGTTTGACTATTTAACTTATATTGAGGGCAATAACGCTCTTGTATTATGGAAGAAATTGCTTTTTGACAATAAGGCAGACGATGTTCTTTTTGGTTTTATCGCACTCATGACAAGAGAAGCAAGACAGCTTTGGCAATTACTTAGTTCAGATAAAGTCAGCCTACCTCCCTTCTTGGTAGGAAAGAAAACAGCTATGGCTAAAAGACTTGGTAAAGCTAAAATTATACAAATATTTCTACTCTGTCGTGAAGCTGACTGGGCTATCAAGTCAGGGCGTAAAAACGATATGCAGGCAATGGAAGAGCTTTTGACTTCATTAACTTATTTATATCGTTAGGGTTTTGTATGTCTGAAACAAAGAAGCAATTAAAAACTCCAATAGATCGCAAACAAGGGCATAGGCAAAGACTCAAAGAAAGATTTGAGAAAAATCCGCACGATTTACAAGATTACGAGTTTTTAGAGCTTTTGCTTACTTACGCCATTCCAAGAAAGGACACAAAAAACATAGCAAAAGACTTATTGCATGAAAATACCTTTCGTTCAGCCTTACATCTATCGCAAGAACAAATAGGAAATATAGAAAATGCAGGCAAGGGAGTTGCTTTCTTTTTTCAAGTATTACAAGAATGTATGTTTCGTTATAAGCAGAGTGAAGTGCAAGAAGCAAAGGAAATACTCTCACTTAAAGACTATGCAGATCTAGCCTATATAAAGCTTGCAAAAGCAAGAGAAGAAGAACTATGGATTGCAGCCTTAAACTCTTCTAATAAACTTATTTCCTTTGAAAAAATAGTGCAAGGCTCCTTGAGCTCGCTTGAAGTAAGCACACGTTCAATAGCTGAAAGAGCAATGAATCTAAAAGCAAGTGGCATTATTTTATTTCATAATCATCCAGGTGGAAACTCAAGCCCAAGTAGCAGTGATTTAGAATTCACAACAGAAGTTGCAAAAATCATCGAAGGATTAGGTATTCGCCTACTTGACCATTTAATAGTTACTGAAAAAGAAGTTTTTTGCATTTATTATAAAAGAAAATACACATTTTAACGCAAATTTGACTAAAGCAGTTAAAATTATAATACAAACTATCATTTTGATTTAGTTTGAAAAAACATAAAAAAAATGAAAAAATGCAAAAAGACTTATTAAAAATAGCATAACTATACTTGCCGAAAAGTTTAATCGTGTTTATTATTGTATTAGTTTGATGTCATACAATAGTTATGTATAGAGATTGAGGAATATATGAATAAGAAAAAAAGTCCAGTTACAAAGAAAATTGACGAAGCTGTCGAACAATTTAACGAAATTAACATGCCTGAAAACAACGATAACGAACTTTTAACAGCAGATGAAGAGTTAATAGAAGAAAGTGATGAAATAGCTGCACAAAAACCAAAGAAAAGAAAAACAAATAAGAAAAGCGATTCAGATAATGTGCCTAATGATATGGTAGATTCTTTGATTAATTCCGCTACTGAAGCAGATCTAAAAGATTTTGCAGAAGAGCTTGCAAAAGGTGAATTTGCTGAAAAACTTATGGAATTTCTTTCCAATAAAAAGCAAAATCTTGCAGGAAAAGACGCAAACGAAGCAAAAGAGTTAAAAAATCGTAAAAAGCGTGCTAGTCGTAATATCAATATACAAAGCATTGATAGTAGAGTATTGAAGCCTATTATAACTGAAATGCATGCAGATCAGGATTTTTCTATTTCCTTTGATGCTATTCCATCGCAAATACCAGTGCTTCCGCTCAAAGATTTTGTTGTATATAATTCTATGATTGTGCCATTGCATGAAACAAGATCTTTCGCACTTGAAGCCATTGATGAGGCTCTTGCCACACATCGTATGCTATTTTTATGTACGCAAAAAAAACCAGACGTAGAAAACCCAAAACCTGAAGAATTGTATGACATAGGTGTTGTGGTTATGGTTTTGCGTATGGTAAGACCAAACGACGGGCAAGCAAAATTGCTTATACAAGGCCTTTCAAGAGCAAGAGCACAAAGATTTTTAGTTGGCGATCAATTTTTGAGTGCCAATATAGAACTTATGCAAGATGAAAATGTAGAAAGTGAAGAAAACAAGATAGATAAAGAAGCTTTAATCCGCCTTGCTCGTGAGCAAAGCGAAAAAATACTTCATCTTCGCGGAATCCCACTTTCTGATATAATGTCTGCTTTAAATAGCGTAAACGCGCCTGGTAAACTTGCTGATATTATTGCAACAAATATGCGTTTAGACGTGGCAGATGGCATTGAAATTTTGAAATGTTTAGATCCATTAGAAAGATTGCGTAAAGTAAATACCTTCTTGGCTCATGAAATCGAAATCGCAACCATGCAAGAGCATATTCAAGGTATGGCAAGAGATGGCATGGACAAAGCACAAAAAGATTATTACTTGCGTGAACAGCTCAAAGCAATTCGTAATGAATTAGGCGAAAGGGGCTCTGCAGAAGAAGAACTTGAAAGTTTGCAGCAAGCTTTAAAAAAAGCACAGCTACCTAAAGAAGTGCAAAAAGAAGCGGATAAGCAATTCAAAAGACTTGCAACTATGAATAACGATTCTTCTGAAGCCTCTGTTATACGCACATATTTAGAATGGCTTGCAGATTTACCTTGGAAAAAATCTTCAAAAGATGTGCTTGATATATTAAAAGCAAAACAAGTGCTTGATGAAGACCATTATGGCTTAGAAAAAATAAAGGATAGAATTCTTGAATTTCTTTCTGTGCGTAAGCTAAATCCAAATACAAAGGGCTCTATTCTTTGTTTTGCGGGCCCTCCGGGTGTGGGTAAAACCTCTTTAGGTAAATCTATTGCAAGATCTATGGGTAGGAAATTCCAGCGTTTTTCACTTGGCGGCATGCGTGACGAAGCTGAAATACGAGGGCATAGAAGAACCTATATTGGAGCTATGCCAGGTAGACTTATCCAAGCTCTAAAGCAAGCTGGAACTCGCAACCCTGTTATTTTACTTGATGAAATTGACAAGCTCGCTTCTGATTATAGGGGCGATCCTTCTTCAGCCTTACTTGAGGTTTTAGATCCAGAACAAAATGTAAACTTCTCAGATCATTACTTAAACGTTCCTTTTGATCTTTCTAAAGTGCTCTTTATCTGTACAGCAAATCACTTAGAAAATATTCCATCTGCCCTACGTGACAGATTAGAAATTATTTCTCTATCTGGCTATACAGAGCAAGAAAAACTTGCTATTTCAGAGAAGTACCTTGTTCCAAAACAAGTAGATGAAAATGGATTAAAAAAAGAAGATGTGAAATTTAGCAAGAAATCTTTAGAAGAAATAATTCATAAATATACAAGAGAAGCAGGATTGAGAAATCTTGAACGTGAAATTGGTTCTGTGTGCCGAAAGCTTGCAAGAAAGAAAGCCGAAGGCTCAAAAGCAAAAACGAATGTAACACCAAAACTTGTTGAAGATTTGCTTGGTATTCCACGCTATCTTGATGAAGAAAAAGACATGCATTTACAAGCAGGTGTGGCTCAAGGCCTTGCTTGGACACAAGTTGGCGGCGAAGTTCTCTATGTAGAAGTAAGCACAATGAAAGGCAAGGGCACACTCACACTCACAGGGCAACTTGGCGACGTGATGAAAGAAAGTGCAACTGCGGCATTGTCTTACGCAAGAGCACATGCAAAAGAATGGGGTATTGAAGAAGATTTTAATGAAAAATTAGACATACATATCCACGTTCCAGCAGGCGCAACTCCAAAGGACGGCCCATCTGCTGGTGTAACAATTACTTCTGCACTTATTTCTGCACTTATAAATAAATCTGTGCGAGCAGATGTATGCATGACAGGCGAAATAACCTTGCGTGGTAGAGTGTTGCCTGTTGGTGGCATCAAAGAAAAACTTCTCGCTGCCGTTGCAAGAGGCTTAAAACAAGCTGTAATTCCAGCACAAAACAAAAAAGATATTGAAGAAATTCCAGAAGAATTAAGAAAGAAAATTAAAATTCACACAGTTTCCAATATAGATGATTTGCTCGCCATTGTTTTTGAAAAATAAATAGAGCAATAACACAATACAAAACTTACTTTTGTCTAATATTTATACGATAAAAGTAAGTTTTTCTTTTTTAAAATTAATGCATAATACTCATTTGAAGCCAGTGAAAGGGAAGTCTTATCATATCTCTTTGACTTGACAATAAAATTAGATAAGTGCATTATGTTACATATAAGGCTTTTTGTGAGGGTAGTAATTTATGCAATATAGACAGCTAGGGAAAACAGGCTTAGAAATAAGTGTCTTAGGCTTTGGCTTTATGCGTCTTCCTTGCCACTCTCACGTTTTAGAAGGAAAATCAATTAAAGAAGTTGACTTTGAAGCAAGTGAAAAACTCTTCAATAAAGCCCTTGAGCTAGGAATAAACTATTTTGACACAGCCTATACCTACCATGGCGGACAATCTGAAAAAACATTAGGTAACATCAGCAGAACATTTTGAAAAATTTTTCACTCAGCAATTAGAAGATTTGCAAACAGATTATATTGATATCTATCTTATGCATTCCTTAAATAAATCTCGCTGGGAATTTATGAAAAAACTCGGTGCATTAGAGTTTTTAGAGCAAAAAAAGAAAGAAGGCAAAATTAAACATATTGGCTTTTCTTTTCATGACTCAGTAGATATTTTAATAGAAATTGTAGAAGAATACCCTCTTTTTGAAGTGGCACAAATTCAATTAAATTATATAGACACACAAATTCAAGCTGGACTTAAAGGCTTCAACTACCTTGTGGAAAAAGGCTTAGGCGTGCTTATTGTTGAACCTCTCAAAGGCGGAACTTTGGCACAAAATATTCCACATGATATTAAAGAAATATGGGATTTAGCAGAAATAAAAAGAAGCCCAGCTGAATGGGGTATGCGTTGGATTTTTGATAAAGAAGGGGTTTCTTGTGCTCTTAGTGGAATGAATTCTGTTGAGCAATTAATTGAAAATGCTCGTATAGCTGACATACACGAAGTAAATTCACTTACTGAAAAAGAAAAAAATCTCTACAGAAAAGCGAGAAAAACCTTACTCGCACTTGCTGCTATTCAGTGCACAGCTTGTAAATATTGCATGCCATGCGGTCATAGTGTTGATATTCCAAATATTTTTTCATTGTATAATCAGCTTGTTATGTTTAAAAATAAAAACTGGGTAGCTAAACAATACGCAACTGCACTTTTGAATAATGAAGGAGCAACGCATTGTAGGGCTTGTAAGAAATGCAGTAGAAAATGCCCGCAAGGTATTGATGTTCCAACGCAATTACGCAGAGTACATGATATTATGCTCGCTTTAATGGAAGAAGAAAAAATTAAACACTAAAGATTTTTATATATTATACCGATACACTTATTGCATGGCTTTATATAAAACATGCAAGAAATTAAAAGAGAGTGAATTATGACTATTGAAAACGAAAAGGTAGTAACAGTTGAAGAGTCACATGAATGCTGTAGATATTCTCATTGTTAATGAAATAATTAGATTAATGCAGATAACTCCTGTTCCAAACGCACCAGAGTTTTTAGAAGGTGTGGTAAACTTGCGTGGTAAGGTTATTCCAGTAGTTTCACTTCGTAAGAGATTTGAACTTGAGCCATTAGGGCATGATTCAAATACAAGAATTATTGTTATGGAATTACAGCAAAAAATCCTAGGATTTATGGTTGATTCTGTTTCTGAAGTATTGCGTATGGACGAAAGAATTATCGAAGATGCCCCTCCTATTGTTTCAGGTGGCATTAATGGCGAATACATCACTGGTGTAGCTCGTTTAGAGGGCAGACTGTTGATTATATTAGATTTAGAAAAACTTCTTGAATCTAGCCCAATATAGGCGAAAAAAGTAAACATCTAAAAAGCATAAAAAAGGAGCTATTGAAGCTCCTTTTTTTGTATGTTATTTTAGATTTTAGTACTTATTTCTCAAGCCATGCTGCGAGTTTTGCGTCGTATTGAGCTTGTGGCATACGGCTTTTTTCATAAAATCCTTGAGCTTGTCTTTGTCTGCTTGCTTCGCCAAGTAAAAGAGCTGCTGCAACAGAAACGTTAAAAGATTGAATCATGCCAAACATAGGTATATAAATTTCACCATGTGCGTGTTCAAGAAGTTCTGCTGGCACGCCTGAGTGTTCGTTACCCATGATGATAGCAGTAGGTTGTGCTAAATCATATTCATACATGTTTTTTGAAATAGGTGTGCAGGCAGTTGCAAGTAGATTATAGCCTTTTAACGCTTGCAGAAGAGATTCTTTATTGTCGTGACGAATAGTATCTACCCATTTTTTTGCAGAAGCTGATGTCTTTTTTGCAAGCACAGGAAAAGCTGTGTCTGTATAGTAAAGATGAACTTCACTCACACCAAAAGCGTCAGCAGAACGGTAGATAGCTGAAACATTGTGTGGGTCGTGAATATTTGCAAGAACTAAAGTTAAGTCGTGTTGACGGTGATTTAGGATTCTTTCTATTTTTTCTCTTCTTTCGTCTGTCATTATTGAGATGTCCTGTTGTATTTTGTATAGAGTGCTTTTTTGTTATTAGAATGTTAACATTTTACTTCATAATAAGCTATAGAGTTTCTTTTTAGAGAAATAAAGCTTTAAATATCGAAGAGTGAGTGTAGGGTGAGGGAAATTGGCACTTGCCTTTTGTCGGCGTAGCTAGACAAATAATACGAAGAGGAAGCATGCTGATTTTATTTTCTGAAGCAAAGCAAAGAAAATGAAATAGTTGCATGCAAGGGATTTCAAGCCGACTTTGTGCCAATTTCAGCGCAGGTAAGGCGCAGTTTCCAAAGAGGGAGCCAAGGACAGGCACTGTCCTTTTGCCCTCTTTGGTCCCGTGCGGAAGGCACAGGAAAGGAAATAAATTCAGTCTAATATAAGAATTAAAAACGAAGAAAAATTGTAATACCCTTAAATCAATTTGTTGAGAGCAAATTCTAAAATGCCTTCAGCTCCAGCTTCTTTGAGTTGTGGAATAAGATCACGTACAGTATTTGTATCAACAACTGTTTCAACGGAGAGCCAAGCAGTATCACGAAGTGGTGAAACTGTAGGCGAATTGAGAGCTGGCAATTTATCAAGTATAGCTTCAAGATTGTTTGCTGGTGCGTTCATTTTTATACAAACATAGGAGTCTGCACGCAATGCACCTGTAAGCAACATTTCTATTTGGTCGATTTTGCGACGTTTAATTGGGTCGTTATATGCCGCTTTATTTGCAATAAGCACGGTATTTGAAGAAAGAACTTCGTCTATAACGCGTAAATTATTTGCTTTAATAGTTGCTTCTGTTTCAGTTACTTCAACAATACCCTCAACAAGTCCTTCAACTACCTTTGCTTCTGTTGCACCGTGTGAGAAAACTGTTGTTACACTGATGCCTTTAGACGCAAAGTATTTTTGTGTCATGCCCATGAGTTCGGTAGCTATTGCTTTACCTTCAAGGTCTTCTGGTTTTTGGTAAGGGGAGTCGTTTTTGACTGCAAGCACCCATCTAGCTGGTTTTTTTGAAACTTTAGAATAGATTAAATCGCAGATTATTTGCACATCAGCGTCTTTTTCTAAAAGCCAATCTCTGCCTGTAAGGCCTATATCTAGTATGCCGTCTTGAATGTAAAGTGGAATTTCTTGCACTTTGCAGAGGCGAGTTGTGATTTCTCTGTCGTCAATAGCAGGGAAATAGTTTCTATTAGAACGGCGAATTTTCCAGCCTGCTCTTGCAAAAAGTTCAACAGTTGCGTCTTCAAGCGAACCTTTAGGGATACCTAGTTTTACTATTGGGTCAGTCATTTTTACATCCTTGCTCTTCAAATTTTTATCATTTTACTTATATGATGTTACGTTCTTATTACGCCTTATAATCTAGATAATAGGCGAACATTCACTAAGGGTATTGTCTTTTATTTCACGGTAAAAACACGAAATATGATTTGTATGACAAGCCGCACCCTCTTGATGAATCAAGAGTAATATACAATCATTATCACAGTCAATACGAATACTTTGTACTTTTTGCAAATGTCCAGAGGACTCGCCCTTTTTCCACAACTTGTTGCGTGAACGTGAATAATAGTGAGCAAAACCCGTTTCTAAAGTTTTTTCCCACGCTTCTTGGTTCATAAAGGCAAACATCAAGACTTCTTTTGTTTGAGCGTCCTGTGCGATTGTGCCTACAAGGCCGTTATTTTTGGAAAAATCAGGAAGGTTTTTTAAATTTTCCATATTATTCACTTTGCCCTTTAAGTGCTTCTGCTTGTGAATGTGTGACTAATGCATCGATAATTGGATTGATTTCGCCTTCCATTACTCTTTCAAGTGAATAGAGTGTGAGGTTGATTCTATGATCTGTGAGTCTGCCTTGTGGGAAGTTGTATGTTCTGATACGTTCAGAACGGTCACCAGAACCAACAAGTTGTTTTCTTTCAGAGGCTTGTTCATTATGTGCCTTGTCTTGCTCTGCTTGTAAAATACGCGAAGCTAAAACTTTCATCGCACGAGCTTTGTTTTTGTGTTGTGACTTTTCGTCTTGGCAAGTAACAACAACACCAGTTGGAATATGTGTTAAACGTACAGCTGATTCTGTTTTATTAACGTGCTGTCCGCCAGCACCTGAAGCACGATACACGTCAATACGAATATCTTCAGGTTTAAGATCAAGTTCAACTTCGTCTGCTTCTGCCATAACAGCTACTGTTGCAGCTGAAGTGTGGATTCTGCCTTGTGATTCTGTTTCTGGAACACGCTGAACACGATGTGTGCCAGATTCGTACTTCAATCTTGAATATACTCTATCGCCTGAAATAATAGCAATTACTTCTTTGTAACCGCCTGTTTCAGATTCGCTTTCAGAAATAGTTTCAACTTTCCACTTCATTGTTTCAGCATATCTGCAATACATTCTGAATAAATCACCTGCAAAGATAGAGGCTTCATCGCCGCCTGTTCCAGCACGAATTTCTAAAACAATATTCTTGCTATCAAGCGGATCAGTTGGAAGTAAGAGCACTTTAATTTGTTGCTCAATTTTTGGCATTTCTTCTTCAATAGAAGCAATTTCTTCTGCAGCCATTTCACGCATATCTGGATCGGAGTCTTGAAGAAGTTCTTTATTTTCTTGATATTGCTCTTTTAAAGCAGTATGTCTGTCATAAAGGCCGACAATTTCACGCAAGTCAGCGTGTGCCTTTGTTGTTTTCTTGTAAAGCTCTTGATCTTGGTAGATAGCTGGATCAGCTAACTGCTCTTCTAATTCAAGATATTTTTGCTTATAACCTTCTAATTTATTGAACATATTTACTCCGAAAGGCTGTAGTTTGTTGTGATAATATTGTGTTTAGCAGTGTCACCTAGTGCTACTTTTAAAGCGATTAATGCCACTTCTAAGTGTTCGTCTTCTGGCTCCTTAGTTGTAAACCTTTGTAATACAAGGCCTGGAGCTTTGAGCATTTCGCCCCAAATAGAATCTAGCTTTGCTGCAAACTTTATAAGTTCGTAAGCAAGTGCAGAAATTGGGATTATTAATAAAATTTTGATTAAAATTGTGATTGCGTGTTTTAATATTGTGGATTCAGACTGCCATAACCATAAAAAAGGCGGTAAAACAACTGTATGCACAACTATAGCAATGGAAAGCACAAATAAAAGAAAGGTAGTGCCACAGCGTGGGTGAAAACGTGATTGCAGTCTTGCAAGACTTATGTCAACGCTTTTGCCTTCTTGGCAATTTTCGTAGGCAGCTATCACTTTATGCTCTGCACCGTGAAATTGAAAGACTCGTCTGATATCTGGCAGGGTCGAAATTGCAGCTAAATAGATAAAGAAAACTAAAAACTTGAAAAGCCCGTCCCATGCCTGAAAGGAAAAGGAATCCACA
>CAYJHN010000043.1:0-768 GCA_964369985.1 uncultured Desulfovibrionaceae bacterium
ACCATTTGCTAAAGCTTGCATTTCATCGTTTAATTTTTTTGCATCATCAGAAAGAGCTGTTGTTGTATTAGAAACAAAGCTATCTAATTTTAATCCTAATCCGTCTTGTGACATAATAATTCTCCTATTTTAAAAGTTTTTTATTGATTTATCTTGCTATGTACATCATCGAGTACATCTTCAATATCGCTAATTGCTTGACGATATGAATTTGCAATAGCCATTTCATCAGATGAAAGACCCTTGTCCATATTTTTTTTAATTTCAAAGTTCATTTCAAAGAGTTCGTCTTTTAATGTTTTAAGACCTTGCCCTGAAAAGTCACCTGTAAGAAGTTCGCTAGCAGATTTCATATCTTCCTTTCTCCTTTTGGGGTTTAGAGTTGCTTTTAGCGATCAAGACTTATTGTAACTCGCTGACTTCCTTTACGAATAGAAATTTGCGAGCTTTCAATCGATTCTAATGTAAAGCCATTTGGTAGGAAGGCTCCTACAAAAAGTCTTTGGCCCTCGTTAGTAGTGAGAAATGGTATATTACCATTATGAATAGAGTTGATTTTTAAACCGCTTATAGTAATAGGTTTTATTGGAACAACTGTATTTGATCTTCTCACATTTTGTTTTTGCGCATTTTTAGATTTATTTGCTAAAACAAGAGTATTGCCATTGTTTTTCGTAGTCCTTGTAGCTGTGCTACTTGAGCCTACATTTGGCTGCACATTATCTTGATTGTTTTGATTTACAACAACTTGCCCATCAGGACTTACAA